>NZ_KN390044.1:0-11847 GCF_000213295.2 Capnocytophaga sp. oral taxon 329 str. F0087 | reverse complement strand
GAACCAACGGACAAAATGGTTCTAACGGAACTAATGGTAAAGATGGAAAGGACGGAAAAGATGGCGTTACCCCTACAATTACCATTAATAGTGAGGGTTATTGGGTGATAAATGGACAAACTTCTACTACTAAAGCTAAAGCTGAAAATGGTAAAGATGGAAAGGACGGAAAAGATGGTGTTACCCCTACTATAACCATTAACAGTGAGGGTTATTGGGTGATAAACGGACAAGTTTCTACTACCAAAGCTAAAGCTCAAAATGGTAAAGATGGAAAGGACGGAAAAGATGGTGTTACCCCTACTATAACTATTAATAATGAGGGTTATTGGGTGATAAATGGACAAACTTCTACTACTAAAGCTAAAGGAGAAGACGGTAAAGAAGGAAAAAAAGGCGACAAAGGAGCTGATGGTGCAAAAGGACAAGATGGTAAAGATGCTCCTAAACCTAATATCAAAAATGGTTATTGGTATATAGGTGATGAAAAAACGGAAGTAAAAGCTACAGGTGCCCAAGGAGAGAAAGGAGAAAGAGGTCTCCCTGGTAAAGACGGTTCTGTAATCTATGCTGATAAGGGGAAACCTACTACCCAAGGTAAGGACGGAGATTATTATATTGATACAGAAGCTAAGATATTCTATGGTCCTAAAGCAAATAACACTTGGCCTACTACAGGTATTTCATTGACTGGTAAAAATATCAATAATGAAGATTATCAACTAAGTGATGATGGTAAAACTTTGATAAAGTGGTTGAACCCTAAAACACGTTTTATTGATATGGATGCAGACCCTAGACTAAGAGAGGTGACAAAAATTGGCAATAATGCTTTCGATAGACAAGTAAATAACATTGATTATCAGTTCACTACTATCATCATAGGCAATAAAGTCAACGAAATAGGAGAAAATGCTTTTAGACTTTGCAACAGACTTAGAACTGTAGAGCTTCCTGAAGAACTTAGAAAGATAAATGCAGGAGTTTTTGATAACTGTACACGTTTGCAAAATATAGAAATTCCTGAAAATGTAACTTCTATAGGAACTGGTGCTTTTTCAAGTTGTGTAAAACTCTTTTCAGTTATCATACCTAAAAATGTTACTAGCTTAGGTAATGCCTCTTTTAGCAACTGTGCGAACCTACACACAATTATTATACGTCAACCTAATGCTTTTCCTTTATCTAATATTTTTGTAGGCACACCTATTAAAAATATTTATGTACCTTCTGGAAGTGAAGAGGGTTATAAAAGCAAAGCTGCTAACCTCAAAGACAAAATCAAAGTATTAGATTTAGTAGATTAATTTCATTATCAGGTAATAAAGACTTTGTCAGAGTTTTAGGACTTTGACAAAGTCTTTATGTCAAAAAAATGAATAAAAATATAATCCTTAGAAAAGCGGTTGCGAATGAAGCTCCTATTATTTGGGAGATATTAGCCACTGCCATAGAAAGGCGCAAAGCTGATGGTAGCGACCAATGGCAAGATGGCTATCCTAATGAAGGAGTAGTCGCTGACGACCTCAGCAAACAATATGGTTATGTGTTAGTAGAAGGCAAAACTATTATAGGTTATTGCGCTCTTATACTAAACGATGAGCCTGCTTACAAAACTATTGAGGGGCAATGGCTTAGCAATGAAGATTTTATGGTAATACATCGCGTTGCTATCGCTCCTGAGTATTTGGCAAAAGGTTTAGTGCAAACAATGTTAACCTACATAGAGGAATTAGCGAAAGAGCAACACATACATTCGCTACGCGCTGATACTAATTTTGACAATGCGGCTATGCTACATCTCCTACAAAAAATGGGGTATCATTATTGTGGTGAGGTAATGATGAGAGGAGGAAAACGCAAAGCTTTTGAGAAATACAGCGGCTAACCTATTGCTTAAAAAACAAAAAAATGTTATTAACCTATTTAGAAAGATTTATAACCGAAGAGCGCAAAGAGCGTTTTCGCGAGATTATTGGACAACGCACTAATCATTTCACTGTTGCTATGGAAGATGTTTTTCAGATGCACAACACTAGTGCGGTAGTGCGTACTTGCGAGGTATTTGGAGTGCAACAAGCTCACAGCATAGAGGGGCGCTTCGGCAAACGCCTTGATGCTAAAATAGCAATGGGTGCTCAAAAGTGGGTAGATGTATTTCGCTATGACAATACTCAGCACTGCATAGATAGCCTCCGTGCTAAAGGCTACCAGATAGTAGCTACCACTCCGCACAAAGACGCTTACTTTCTGAATGATTTTGACATCAGTAAAAAGAGTGCTTTCTTCTTTGGCACTGAAAAAGAAGGTCTCTCGGAGCAGGTACTCTCGCAGGCTGATACTTTTTTGAAAATACCAATGGTAGGCTTTACTGAAAGTCTGAATATATCAGTAGCAGTGGCCATTGTACTACAACAACTAACCGATAGACTTAGACGCAGCGACCTACACTGGCAACTAACCGAAGAAGAGCGTTATGATACCTTAGTACATTGGACAAAACAATCTATCAGAAATGTGAATGATGTATTAAAACGCTATGAAGAAATAAAAGATACGTTATGAAAAAACTGTTAATCTACGTTTACTTATTTGTCTGCCTCATACCCTCCTTATGGGGACAACAGCCTGCTACCCTTGTGAATGCTGAGGCAAATCTCTATAAGGTAGATGAACTACTATACCGTAGCGAACAGTTAGTAAGTGAGGATAAGGCTATTATCAAGCGTATTCCTATAAAATCGATTATTAATTTGCGATACTTCACCCGTTCGGGCGACAGAAAGTTGTTTGCTCCTTCAGAAGGCGTAAAGCTGATAAACCATCCGTTACTAACATGGCGCATCAAAGCTCCTGAAATAGCCCAAACGCTGAAACTTATACGGCAGCACCAACAAGAAGGTGCTGTACTCTTACATTGTTATCACGGGGCTGACCGTACAGGTATAATGGTAGCTATGTACCGCATTATCTACCAAAATTGGAGTATAAAAGACGCTAAACACGAAATGCTAAATGGACCTTATGGCTACCACAGTGTGTGGAAAAACTTAGAAGCTCTATTTACCGAACAAACTGTAGCTGAAGTGCGCCAACACTTAGGTATCAAATAAATAACACAATGAAAGTAAAAGATATTATCGCTCCCTTAGAAGAGCTTGCTCCGCTAAACTATGCAGAAAGTTTTGACAATGTAGGTCTATTAGTAGGTGATGCTGAGCAAGAAGTGACGGGAGTGCTCATCACCTTAGACACGTTAGAGCCAGTAATAGACGAAGCTATCGCTATAGGTTCAAACCTAATTATCAGCTTCCACCCTATTATCTTTAGCGGACTCAAATCGCTGACAGGTAAGACATATGTAGAGCGCGTAGTGATGAAAGCTATACAGCACCATATTGCTATCTACAGTATGCATACTGCTTTAGACAATCAGTTTGAGGGGGTAAATGCTTCTATTTGCGACCGTTTAGGGCTACAAAACAGACGTATTCTTATACCTCAGCCTGACACTATTCAAAAACTTATTACCTATGTACCTAAAGCCGATGCTGAAATGCTCCGCAAGGCACTGTTTGCTGCAGGAGCTGGCAATATAGGCAATTACGCTGAGTGTAGTTTTAATATTGAAGGTAATGGCACTTACAAGGGCAATGATGCCTCTCACCCTACTATTGGCACTCCAAATGTATTTCACACCGAAGCTGAGACTCAAATAGGTGTTATATTTCCCAAGCACCTACAAAGTGTTATATTAAAAGCTCTGCTACAATATCACCCCTATGAAGAGGTAGCTTATGAGATTTACACTCTTGAAAACTACCACCAACATATAGGAATGGGAATGATAGGTGAATTGAGCGAAGCTATGAGTGAAACTAACTTTTTGGCATTACTACAAGAACGTATGCAAGCAAAGGGTATCAGACATAGTGCTTTAAGAGGAAATCCTATAAAAAAAGTAGCTGTATTAGGCGGTAGCGGTACATTTGCTATCGAAAATGCTAAACGAGCAGGTGCTGATATTTTTATATCAGCAGACTTTAAATACCACGATTTTTTCAAGGCTGAAGGGCAAATATTATTAGCTGATATAGGACATTATGAAAGCGAACAATACATAAAATTACTTTTATTTGAGTTTCTTTCAAAAAAAATTCCTACCTTTGCAGTCTCAATATCAAAAGTGGACACCAATCCTATCAAATATTATTCGTAAATATGGCACAAAAAGTGGATATTACCGTAGAAGAAAAGTTAAGAGCTTTGTATGATTTACAGCTTATTGACTCAAAAATTGATGAACTACAGAACACACGTGGCGAGCTTCCATTAGAAGTTTCTGACCTTGAAGATGAGGTAGAAGGACTAAAGAAACGACACGTAAAATTCAAAGAAGAATTAGATGCCTTACAAGCAGGTATTGCTGAAAAGAAGGCAAAGATAGAAGAGGCGAAGGCGCTGATAAAGAAATACAGCACCCAGCAAAAAAACGTACGTAACAACCGCGAGTATACCTCTATATCTAAGGAAATAGAATTCCAAGAATTAGAAGTACAATTAGCAGAAAAGCGCATCAAAGAGGGAAAGGTATTAGTAGACCAGAAAAAAGAAGCTATTAAGCAGGTAGACGAACGCAAGGCACAACGCGATGCTCACTTAAAACAGAAAAAAGCTGAATTAGGTTCGGTATTAGCTGAAACTGAAAAAGAAGAAGCTTTCTTAAGAGAAAAAGCTGAAGAGTATGCTGCTAAGATAGAAGAGCGTTTATTAAAGGCTTATCAACGCATTCGCGAGAGTGTAGTCAACCGTTTAGCAGTAGTGCCTATACAACGTGGTGCTTCAGGGGGTTCATTCTTTACTATCCCTCCTCAAGTACAAGTTGAGATAGCTTCT
Source organism: Capnocytophaga sp. oral taxon 329 str. F0087 (assembly GCF_000213295.2). Classification (NCBI taxonomy): domain Bacteria; kingdom Pseudomonadati; phylum Bacteroidota; class Flavobacteriia; order Flavobacteriales; family Flavobacteriaceae; genus Capnocytophaga; species Capnocytophaga sp. oral taxon 329. The sequence goes on along the minus strand of NZ_KN390044.1, from coordinate 6,951 downwards.
CGCAAGAAAATCATCACTGATGAACACAGTGGGCGTATATTAGTAGATGCTGCCTTAGCTGATGAAGAAAAAGAGAAAATGGAAGCTCTTTTCAAGAGTTTTCAATCTCAGCCATAATTAATGTATTTTTTGAAAAAGACGCTGTTTAACCTTCCAAAATTTCTAACAGCGTCTTTTTTTATTTCAATCTATCCTATAATAGCTTTATTGTTCTACCTCTTCGAGATGTACAAGCTCAACTCCTGCTTTTTCTAAGAATACTAGACCTTCATTATCGCGGTATCCCTCTTTATAAACTACACGCTTAATACCCGATTGGTAAATGAGTTTGCTACACTCTTTGCAAGGAGACATTGTAATATAGAGCGTAGCCCCTTGTGAAGATTGTGTAGAAGCCGCTACTTTCATTATAGCATTTGCTTCAGCGTGTAACACAAACCAATGGGTATTGCCCTCTTCATCTTCACAGCAATTATCAAAACCAGTAGGCGTACCATTATAACCATCAGATATTATCATACGGTCTTTTACCATTATAGCTCCCACTTGCTTGCGCTGAGAATATGAGAGTTTAGCCCACTCCATAGCCATTCGCATATAAGCTTTATCATAGCGCAATTGCTTTTCTTGCTGCTGCTTCATCATCTTGAATTTGTTTTTTAAGAAGTGATACTGATGAAAACTTCCGTTCTTCACGGAGATATTTCACAAAATATATAGTCAAATCTTGTCCATAAAGGTCTTGGTTAAAATCAAAGAAATAAACCTCAATAGAAGCTCCTTTCCCTTGAATAGTAGGGTTCTTACCTATACTCATCATACCGTATACTTTTCGCCCCTCAATAAGACTATACACTACATATACCCCATCTTTAGGTATCAGTTTATAAGAAGCCTCTACCTGAAGATTAGCTGTAGGAAAGCCTATAGTTCTACCTAATTTGAGGCCGTGTACTACTTTACCCGTAAAACTATAAGGTACTCCAAGATAATGTTCAGCTATCTCTACCTTCCCTTCATTAAGAGCTTGTCTTATTTTAGTAGAACTAACAGACACCTCATCTACCTCTTGCACCGAAATTTCTTCTACTGAAAAACCATATTGTTCCCCAAAAAGACGCATATTATCAATATTAGCAGTCCGATTTTTACCAAAATGGTGGTCATAACCTATGATTACCTTTTTAGCACGGAGGTGCTTCACTAAAAGCTCAAACACAAAAGCTTCAGCAGAAAGGTTCGCAAAAGCCTCATTAAAAGGTTGTACAATAAGCAAATCAACCCCAAGCGACTGTAGAAACTGTTTCTTCTCTGCCAGCGTATGAATAAGCTTCAGCTGCTGGTCGTGCTGTACTATCATACGCGGATGAGGAAAAAAAGTAAAGACAGTAGCCAATAGTCCGTTTTTGTGTGCTGTTTCTACCACCCTTTTGATAATTTTCTGATGCCCCAGATGTACACCATCAAAAGTACCAATAGTAATGACAGTTGGCTTTTCAGAGGTAAAAGTAGTAATATCGGTTATTTCTCTCACTTGTCGTAAAACTTATTATAGATATCAATATATTTTTCTTTTATAACACGGCGCTTAAGCTTGAGGGTAGGTGTGAGAAGTCCTTCGTCAATCGTCCATTCGTCAGGGGTAAAATCAAAGAGTTTTACCTGTTCCCATTTTCCCAAATGTCTGTTTACCCTTTCTACCTCTTGGGCTACACGATTATGAACCTCCTCATTCTTAGCTATTTCGGCATTTGTATTACCTATTTTTAGGTTATGGCGTCTTGCCCATTCCCTCACAAAAGGAAAGTTAAGCTGAATAATAGCAGCAGGCATCTTCTCTCCCTCACCCACTACCATTGCATTTTCAATAAAACGAGAGAGCTTCAACTGGTTTTCAATAAGCTGAGGGGATACATATTTTCCTCCTGAAGTTTTAAAGATTTCCTTTTTTCTATCTGTTATTTTCAGGAAGCCCTCAGCATCCAATTCACCAATATCGCCTGTATGAAAGAAGCCATCAGTAATATTTTCAGCGGTTTGTTCCGCATTTTTATAATAGCCTAACATCACATTTTCTCCCTTAACAAGAATTTCCCCATCTTCAGCTATTTTTACCTCTACATTATTTACAGGCTTGCCTACGGTACCAATTTTCCAATACCTACCTGATTCTCGATTAACAGAGATCACAGGCGAAGTCTCAGTAAGCCCATATCCTTCCATAATAGTAAGCCCTGCTGCAGAAAATACTTTTGCTAAACGCGGAGAAAGCGCGGCACTACCACAGACTATCATCTGTATACGCCCTCCTAAGGCTTCACGCCACTTACTAAATATAAGTTTGCGCGCTATCTTCAATTGAATTTCATACCAGAAGCCATTAGCACCATAAGGTTCATAATGAAATCCTAAACCGAGTGCCCAGAAGAAAAGCCTTTTCTTAATCCCCTTAAGTTCTGTGCCTTTAGCAAATATTTTATCATAAATCTTCTCTATAAGGCGTGGTACTACTGTAAGGATATTCGGTTTAACTTCTTGAAGATTTTCACTTATTTTTTCGATAGACTCAGCAAAATAAATACGCAATCCATCATACTGATAAAGATAAGTAAGCATCCTCTCAAAAACATGGCACACCGGCAAAAAGCTAAGCGCTGTAGAACCTGGTAAGATTGGAAGCCTATCTTGGCAGTTGATAATATTAGAAATAATATTCCAGTGAGAGAGCATTACTCCTTTAGGGCGATTAGTAGTACCCGAAGTATAAATAATAGTTGCTAAATCATCTTTTTTAATGCTATTTTTAAGGTCTTCTACCTCTTGTTGATTGCTTTCATCTGCTCCTAAATCAAATATTTCTTGCCAAGAGTGAGCAAGCTCAACTGTATCAAAGGTAAAAATAGTAATCAGATGCGGTAATTTATTTTTGATAGAAGTAATTTTATCTAATAACACCTTATCAGAGACGAAGCAATACTTACATTCTGAATGATTTAGTATGTACTCAAAATCTTCTAAAGTAATGGTAGGATAGATAGGTACATTTTGCGCCCCTATTTGTAGGATACCAATATCTAAGATGTGCCATTCAGTGCGATTAGTACTCGAAATGACAGCTATTTTATCATCTTTTTTAACTCCTAAGCGCAATAATCCTCTACTTACGCAGTTCGCTTTCTGAATATAAGTTTGTGTTGAAGTCTTTTCCCACTTCCCATTGTATTTGGTTGCAAAAGCATCGTCCAATGGGTATTTAGTTTGTTGATAATAAGGAATATCAAACAAACGAGTAACGGTATTCATTGTTCTTTTGTTTTTTATTTTTGGTTATGTGTGCAAAAGTAATAAAATTTTGTTAAATGGCAAATAAAACAATGAGTCAATTCACTTCTTTTGCGCAAACTGACTCATTCTTATTTAAAAAAATTAACACATTATCTCTACTCAACAGTTACCGATTTGGCTAAATTGCGAGGCTGATCTACATTGCAACCGCGCTTAATAGCGATGTAATAAGAGAGCAATTGCAAAGGCACAGAAGCCAAGATTGGCGTAAGAGCCTCACTAATTTCAGGTATTTCAATCACGTGGTTAGCCAGACCTGCCATTTGGGTATCCCCTTCTGTTACTACGGCTATAATTTTGCCTTTTCGTGCCTTAATCTCCTGAGCGTTAGATACTACCTTATCATAATGCCCTTTGTTTGGTGCAATAAATATTACAGGCATATTCTCATCAATAAGGGCTATAGGCCCGTGCTTCATCTCTGCAGCAGGATAACCTTCAGCGTGAATATACGATATTTCTTTCAGTTTCAAAGCCCCTTCTAAAGCCGTTGGGAAGTTAAAACCACGTCCTAAATACAAACAATTAGTAGCGTGCTTATAGTTTTCTGCTATTGCTTTCACATTATCGTGCACTTTATTAAGGGTAATCTCCAAAAGTGAAGGAATTTTGCCCAAATCTTCGCATAAACGCTGATATGTCTCGTCAGAAATAGTACCTTTCTTATGTCCTAAGTGCAAAGCGATAAGGGTAAGCACTGTAAGTTGTGTAGTAAAGGCTTTGGTCGAAGCCACTCCTATTTCAGGACCTGCGTGGGTATAAGTACCCGAATCGGTAATACGAGCTATCGAAGAACCTACCACATTGCAAATTCCATAGATAAAAGCGCCTTTCTCTTTTGCCAATTTAAGAGCTGCCAAAGTATCAGCGGTCTCTCCTGACTGCGAGATAGCAATAACGATATCATCTTTATTGATAATCGGATTGCGGTAGCGGAACTCCGAGGCGTATTCTACTTCTACAGGGATACGTGCGTACTCTTCTAAGAGATACTCACCTACCAGCCCAGCGTGCCACGAGGTACCACAAGCTACAATAATGATGCGTTTAGCATTGAGAAAGCTTTCCAAATGCGCTTCAATTCCTGATAGCTTAGTAGTATGGTCAGGCAACAACCTACCTCTCATTGTATCTTGTATCGACTTAGGTTGCTCGTAAATTTCTTTGAGCATAAAGTGGTCATAACCTCCTTTTTCTATAGCATCAAGGTTTAACTTCAGTTGCTGTACAAAAGGACTCACAGCCTCATTACTGCCTATTTTAATCACTTTTAAAGGCTCGTTTAGGCGAATAGTGGCCATTTCGCCATCTTCTAAATACACAGCATTTTGGGTGTATTCAATAAATGGTGAAGCATCTGAAGCTATAAAAAACTCATCACTACCTACACCAATTACCAGCGGACTCCCTAAGCGTGCCACTACTATCTCTTGCGGATTGCCTTCTTCCATTACGGCAATAGCAAAAGCTCCTACTACCTCATTAAGGGCGTAGCGTACCGCTGTAGCTAAGTCTTTTTGTTCTTTTTGTTTAAAATATTCTATAAAGTTCACTAATACCTCAGTATCGGTGTCAGAATGAAAGGTAAATCCTTCTTTGATAAGGTTTTGCTTAATACTCGCATAGTTCTCAATAATACCGTTATGCACGATAGCTATCTTGCCCGAATTAGACAGATGAGGATGCGAATTAACATCATTAGGCACTCCGTGGGTAGCCCAACGCGTATGCCCCATACCGCTACCATAAGCAGGCACATCAGCTCCTGCTTTAGCCACCAAGTCAGATACTTTACCTTTAGTTTTCTCAGTATGAAAAGTTGTGGCGTTTAGTATAAAGCCAGCACTGTCATAGCCTCGATATTCTAAACGTCTAAGTCCATCAATCACGATGGGAAAAGCGGCACGTTTGCCTAAATAACCTACGATTCCACACATATTTTTTATTTTTTAAGTTTCCTTTTTTCATTTTATACTCTTACGCTCTCGGGCACTAATACCGTATAATCACCATTATTGCGAATTACATCGCGTACAATAGACGATGATATAAAAGAGGTACGAGCTGCCGTAAGCAAAAAGACAGTTTCTATCTTAGATAGGGTGCGGTTAGTATGTGCAATAGCTTTCTCAAACTCAAAGTCGGCAGGGTTGCGAAGCCCTCTTAAGATAAATTGAGCATCAATTTCTCTGCAATAATCAACTGTCAGTCCCTGATAAGTACTTACCTTCACTTTGGGTTCATCGGCAAAGGCTTTTTCTATAAACTCTTTGCGCTGTTCAACGGTAAACATATAATTCTTATCACCATTTACACCTATGGCTACTACTATTTCGTCAAATAGAGCCAAAGCACGGCGTATAATATCAAAATGTCCTAACGTAATAGGGTCAAAAGACCCGGGGAATAAAGCTCTTTTCAATGGTTAATTATTTAGTATTAAGTACTCGTTCTATCTCGCTTTCAAATAAGTCTGCCAAGCTAATCCCCGCTACTTTAGCTTGCTGTGGCAATAGGCTCGCTTCCGAAAGACCTGGGGTCGTATTCATCTCTAACAAATAAGGGGTATCCCCTACTATAATGAATTCACTTCTACTAAAACCTTCCATTTTCAATAGTCGGTACACGCGCTCTGCCAAAGCGTTAATTTTAGCCGTCATCTCTTCCGAAATGCGCGCTGGGGTTATCTCTTGCGATTTGCCATTATACTTAGCGTCATAGTCAAAAAAATCATTTTCTGACACTATTTCAGTCATTGGCAACACCTTTATGACTCCGCGATACTTAATCACACCAATAGAAATCTCAGTTCCTTTCAAGAAACTTTCTATAAGTATCTCATCATCTACCGCAAAAGCTTTATCAATAGCCTCTTTTAGGGCAGCTTCTTCATTTACTTTGCTAGCGCCTAAGCTACTACCTGCCTTATTAGGTTTTACAAAGCAAGGCAAGCCTACTTTAGCTACTATATCGGCAGTACTATAGTTTTCCCCTTTATTCAGATAATACGACGGAGCTGAAAGAATACCAAAAGGTTTTAGCACCGATAACATATCGCGTTTGTTAAAGGTCAATGCCGAAGCGTACATACTACAGCCTGTTAAGGGCACGCCTATCAGATTAAAATACGCTTGCAGATAACCGTCTTCCCCTGGGGTACCGTGAATAGCGTTAAACACCGCCTCGAAAGTAATCTTTTGCCCGTTTATTACTACTGAAAAGTCATTGCGGTTGATAGGGTATTCAGCATTCTGTTCATCTACATACACCCATTTATCTCTATCGATACGCACTAAGTAAGGTGTGTACTTTTCTTTATTAAGGTGATTAGCTACCACCCTTGCACTTTTTAAAGAAACAGGAGCTTCATCAGAGTAGCCCCCCATTATTATTGCTATATTTTTCTTCATATCACGTTTTTTGTTTATAAGTCCCTTTTTCACTCTTCTAATAAGTTAGAGACTTCTTTTTGAAGTACTGGTATATACTGCCATACTATTGCCCAAATAATTTCATCAGAAACAGTATCATAACCGTGTATAATTCTATTGCGAACATCTACTATCTGACGTGCTTGTGTTATCTGAATCTCACTATCTTTCTTCA
>NZ_KN390043.1:1503-12568 GCF_000213295.2 Capnocytophaga sp. oral taxon 329 str. F0087 | reverse complement strand
CCTTTCAACCACTTGCCTGAGGACATCGATAGCTTTGCCGCTGTCATTCTTTCAGGCTCTCCTTATTCGGTACGCAGTGCCGAAGCCTTGCACCCCGACTTATCGGCTATCAAGGGCAAAAAACCGCTTTTAGCCGTTTGCTACGGGGCTCAATACTTAGCGCACTTCGGCGGTGGCGAGGTAGCTCCTTCTAATATCAGAGAGTATGGGCGCGCTCACCTATCGTATATCAACCCAACTAACGACCATCTATTCGAGGGCATCAGTCAGGGCAGCCAAGTGTGGATGAGCCACAGCGATACTATCAAACAGCTACCCGAAAGGGGCATATGCTTAGCCAGCACTGCCGATGTAGCCAATGCTGCCTACCGCATAGAGGGCGAAGACACTTATGCTATACAGTTCCACCCCGAGGTATCACACTCGGTCGATGGCACTAAACTACTGAGCAACTTCCTATTCAAAATAGCACATATCACCCCTAATTGGACACCCGATAACTTTGTAGAAATGACTGTTGCCAACCTCAAAGAGCAGGTAGGGAGCGAGAAAGTAATATTAGGTCTTTCAGGGGGGGTAGACTCCACTGTAGCCGCTGTATTGTTACACAAAGCTATCGGTAGTCAGCTACACTGCATATTCGTCAATAACGGATTGTTGCGCAAAAACGAGTTTGCTAACGTACTCAAGCAATACGAGGGTATGGGCTTAAATGTAAAAGGAGTAGATGCTTCCGAGCGTTTTCTTTCTGCTTTAGCAGGCAAAACTGACCCTGAAGAAAAGCGCAAAACTATAGGACGTGTATTTATAGAGGTGTTTGACGATGAAGCTCATAAGATAACCGATGCTAAATGGTTAGGGCAAGGTACTATCTACCCCGATGTGATAGAATCGCTATCTGTAAAAGGCCCTTCAGCTACTATCAAATCGCATCACAATGTAGGTGGGCTGCCCGACTATATGAAGCTAAAGATAGTAGAGCCCCTGCGAATGCTCTTCAAAGATGAAGTGCGCCGTGTAGGACGCACCTTAGGCATCGACCCCGAACTATTAGGCAGACATCCTTTCCCAGGTCCTGGGTTAGCTATACGTATATTGGGCGACATCACTCCTGAAAAAGTAGCTGTACTACAAGAGGTTGATGCTATCTTTATTGACGCCCTCAAAGAGGAAAAATTATATGATAAGGTATGGCAAGCAGGCGCTATATTACTTCCTATCAATAGCGTAGGGGTAATGGGCGATGAACGTACCTACGAAAAAGTAGTAGCTCTCCGTGCCGTAGAAAGCGTAGATGGTATGACTGCCGACTGGGTAGACCTACCTTACAAGTTCCTGCAAAAAGTGTCCAATACTATTATTAATAAGGTGAAAGGCGTAAACCGTGTGGTGTACGACATCAGTTCTAAACCGCCTGCCACTATCGAATGGGAATAGCATTTTATAATTCAGAATTTACAATTCATAATTATCTAATTATCACTATGAAACGTTTTTTAACACTAACCACCCTACTGTGCTGCGCCTTTAGTTATACTCAAACCAAGCATACGGCGAGCAACTATGAGAGCATCGAAAGTGTAGCCAAAATCTACCGTTTTTCGCCTGCTGACATTTTAAAACTCAACCCTGGCGTAAAAGATGGTATACAGAAAGGTACTACCATCAACATTCCAGTTAGCAAAGTGAAACACTACAGCACCCAGCGTCCTGTAGGGTTTACCTCACACGTGGTACAACCTAAGGAAACTTTCTTTGGTTTATCACAAAAATACAACATCACGATTGACGACCTAAAGCGCTATAACTTAGAGCTTTACTCTCGTGAGCTAATGGAGAATGAGCGCATAACTATTCCGCTATTTAGCAAGACCCCCGAAATGGTACAAAAAGGTGTTCAGGGGCAAAAACGCTATGTGGTAAAGCCACAAGAAACATTGTGGAAAATAGCTAAAAACCACAATGTAAGTGTAGAAGAGTTAGAGCGTATCAACAAGAAAGAGAAAGGCTTCAACCCTAACAGCCTAAAAGAAGGTCAAGAGATATGGGTACCTGCCTCAGCCGTAGATAGCTCAGAACCTACTCCAAATACTACCGAAAGCAACAATAAAGATTTAGTGCTTTACTTCGTAGAAAAAGGAGAAGGCTTCTACAGCTTAGAGCGCAAATTTGGGCTTTCAGAAGCTGAGCTTATCAAGTTAAACCCTACGCTAAAAGAGGGTCTAAAAACAGATGCTCAAATATGGGTACCAAAGGAAAATTACGACCGTTATAAAAGTAGTGCTTTCACGATGACGAACTACAGCTTTGAGAACTCTAACAGCACATTGCGTTCTGCCTCCTCACCCGCTAATGTCAAAGAGATTTCGTACATTTTGCCTTTCAAAGTATCAGACATCAGTGGTAGCGATAAGAGTCAAGCGCTAAAAGCACGCCTTAGTGATAACAAAATCACCCCTGTAGCAACTGATTTCTATTCAGGAGCGCTAATAGCTTTAGACTCTCTACAGAAAATGGGCTACAAATTCAAAGTAAATGTATTCGATAGCGAGGGCGACCTAAAGAAGATTGCCAGCAACGCTGGTGTACAGGCTTCACAATTGGTGATAGGCCCTTTCACTACCAAATCGTTTAATGCCTTAGCTGGCTTGCTAAACAATAGCAATACAGCTGTATTAGCTCCTTTGGCTAACAAAAATATCACCCTTAACCCCAATGTATACCAAACGCTTCCTAGCGATGAGGCTTTACAAGGGCAGATGATAAACTATCTAAACAAAACGTATGCTGATGAGAATATGATTATATTGGCAGACAGCAAAAACGCTGCCCTACGCGAGAAGTTAGAGCGTACTTTTCCTAATGCTAAGGTAGTAACCGAAATGTCAGCTAATGGTTTTGCCAATGCGCTCAACTATAGCAAAGAGAACGTGGTGGTACTACAATCCAATGATATAGGCTATGTATCTTTAGCAGTACGACTACTGCACAATGCTCTAAAGGTAAAAAAGAACAATGTGGCTCCTAAAATAACACTTACTACTTTAGAGCGCGGCTCTGTTTTTGATTCTACCAGCTTGTCTAACAATCAGCTATCTGATTTACATTTCACCTACCCTACGGTCAATAAGTATGCTAATGGCAGCGATACTTTCTCATCTCGCTACCTAAAAACCTATGGTATATTACCTAACAAATACGCTATCAGAGGCTTCGACCTAACTATGGACGCTGTATTGCGTTTAGGTGTTTCAGGTAATTTCAGCAGTGCAAGTACACGTATAGGCGAAACTTCATTCTTAGAAAACAAGTTTGCTTACTTTAAGAATGCCTACAAAGGCGGTGGTTTCGAAAACCAAGGCGTGTATATAGTACAGTACGACAATATGGAAATAAAACAGGTATTATGAAGGTAAGTATTCATCAAAGTTGGAAAGAGGTATTGCAAGAAGAGTTTAGCAAACCTTATTTTGAGCAGTTAGTGCTGTTCGTAAAACGTGAATACTCAGAAAATATTTGTTACCCTAAGGGGCAACAAATATTTTCTGCTTTTAACCATTGTCCGCTACCAGAGGTAAAAGTAGTGATTATTGGGCAAGACCCTTACCACGGAGAAGGGCAAGCTAACGGATTGTGCTTCTCTGTGCACGATGGTATTCCGCACCCTCCCTCATTGGTCAATATTTTCAGAGAGCTCAACACCGATTTGGGTGTCCCCTACCCTCTTAGCGGCAACTTAGAGCGTTGGGCTTCACAAGGGGTATTACTGCTCAATGCTACCCTTACCGTAAGGGCTAATAATGCTGGCAGTCACCAAAAACAAGGGTGGGAGACCTTTACTGATGCAGTAATAAAAGCGGTATCAGCACATTGCAACCACGTAGTATTTATGCTTTGGGGGGGCTATGCTAAAGAAAAAGCTAAACTTATAGACCCTGCTAAGCATTGTATATTAACGGCAGGACACCCTTCGCCCCTAAGTGCTAATCGCGGTTACTGGTTTGGCAATAAACATTTTAGCCAAGCCAATGCCTACCTAAAGGCTAACGGCAAAAACGAGATTATCTGGTAATTTACTAATTCGCTAATTAACTAATTTGCTAATTATGATGCTCCCTTTCCTTGGATTTTTACTTTTTGTATTATTGCTACTGATGAGCTTTTGGCTACTAGCTTTCTTATTAGTAGTGTTGCCTTATTGGTGGATTGGCAATTTATTAGAGAAAAAGAAATAACTTTTTTAAACATCATTTAAAAACTATATGAAATGGCTTTTATCCCTGCCTATCATTAGGCATCTGATTCAGTTTTTAAAGAGCATTCCGCTGTCTAAGAATGCCTTTTCGCTGTATGACTTGCTCGAACTATACATTTCCGGACTTATCAAAGGGACGCTTACCCATAGGGCAAGTGCCATTGCCTATAGCTTTTTCTTAGCCATCTTTCCTTTTCTGTTGTTTATACTCAACCTTATCCCCTATATTCCTATCGACCACTTTCAGGTAGATTTCTGGGTCTTTATAGACGGACTTCTCCCTCCGGGTACCCATCAGTTTTTCTCAGACATCTTTTTTGATATAGCCGAAAAAAGGCGCGGCAGCTTGCTATCGTCAGTTTTTTTCCTCTCTATCTTTCTAATGACCAATGGTATTATGGCTATCTTTGGCGGGTTTGAGTTCTCTTATCACATACAGCTAACCCGTACCTATGTCAAACAGTATCTATACGCCCTAATGGTTGCTATCATCTTGTCCCTATTAGTGCTATTTGTAGTGATTACCTTTATGGGCTACGAAATCTATTTAGTGCCTTACTTAGAAGAAATAAACTTCCTAACCGACAACGAAACTCTACTAAAAGTATCAAAATTAGGCTTTGTAGCGGTGATGACCTACATTGCTACCTCTATTTTATTCTATTTTGGCACTATAGAAGGGCGAGAAAGCAAGTTTTTTTCAGTAGGTTCTACTTTTACTACAATTCTTTTTGGGGTTACCACCTATCTTTTTGGTATTTATATCGAAAACTTCTCACAATACAACCAATTATACGGCTCAATAGGGGCATTACTTATCTTTTTACTCTATATTTGGATAAACTCCAACATTCTTTTGCTCGGTTTTGAGCTGAATGCTACCCTACTAAAACTAAAGAAAAACTAAAGTACCCTGAATTGATGTATTTCGTAGATGTCATATTGCCCCTTTCGCTCAATAAGCTCTATACCTATCGTATCAATAAGCAAGAAGCACTTTTCCTCAAAAAGGGAATGCGCATAGCGGTACCTTTTGGCAAAACGAAAGTCTATACCGCTATCGCATACGAAATACATACTAACGAACCCGTATACGAAACTAAAGATATAGCTTATATATTAGACGAAACCCCTATAGTAACCGAGCGACAACTCGCCCTCTGGCAGTGGATAGCCCAATACTATATGTGCACCTTGGGCGAGGTGATGAAAGCCGCTCTACCTACTGCTTTTATTTTAGAAAGTGAAACCATCATAGAAATAGACGAAAAAGAGATGGACAGCCAGCTCTTTAGTGATGACGAATGGCAAGTATACGAAGCGCTACATTATAAAACAGCTCTAACAGGCAGTGAGGTAAGCCGTATAATTCCTAAGAAAAAGACACTAAAAGTACTAAAGAACTTAGTAGAAAAAGGAGCGGCAAGAGTTTCCGAAAAGATTTTTGAAAAGTACGTACCAAAGCTTATTAAGTACGTGCGATTAGCCCCTGCTTATCAAACAGAAGCGGGACTAAAAGAAGCCTTAACAATATTAGGGCGTGCCCAGAAGCAAAAACAGTTGATTATGGCGTATTTCACCCATATTAACAAAGAAAAAACACCTCTAAAAGCCGATACACTTATAGAAATAGCCAAAGTATCTGCTCCGATACTCAAAGCGGTTGTCGAAAAAGGCATTTTTGAAGAATATTACCTACAAAAGGACCGTGTGAGCTTTGCTGATGATGAAACTTCAACAGAAAGAAAACTTACAACCGCACAACAGACGACCCTCGCTTCTTTAAAACAACAATTTACTGAAAAGAAAACCGTTTTGCTACAAGGCGTACCTGCTTCTGGCAAGACAGAACTCTACATAAGCCTGATAAAAGAATGCTTAGAGAGAGGGCAACAAGCACTATACCTACTGCCCGAAATAGGACTAACAGTCCACCTAATCAATCGATTAAAAAAGCACTTTGGGCAACACCTATCGGTATACCATTCTAAATACAGCACCAATGAGCGGGTCGAGGTGTGGAACAACGTATTACATAACCACCCTAAAGCGCAAGTGGTTGTTGGGGTGCGCTCATCGGTATACCTACCTTTTCAAAATTTAGGTTTAGTGGTGATAGATGAAGAACACGACAGTTCTTATAGGCAGTTCGACCCAGCGCCACGCCTACAAGCCCGCGACACCGCTATTATGCTATCAAGCTCTTTTGAGGCTTATACCCTGCTGGGGAGTGCAACTCCTTCGGTAGAAAGTATGTATAACGTAAAGCAACAAAAATATGGTTTCGCTTATTTAGGCGAACGGTATGCTAACTATATGCCGCCTCTTATCGAAATCATCGACCTAAAAGATAAGCAACATCGCAAGCAAATGACAGGGCATTTCTCCGATGCGCTGATAAAAGCTATACAACAAACACTGAGCGAAGGGCGACAAGTGTTGCTCTATCAAAACAGACGAGGCTATGCGCCTATAGTGCAGTGTACTCATTGTGGCACCGTACCCCAATGTCCTCACTGCGATGTAAGTTTAACCTTTCACCAAGGCAGTCAGCAGTTGCGCTGCCACTACTGTGGTTATAGCATACCGATGTATAAAACCTGTGTAGCCTGCGGAAGTATTGATTTGAAAACGAAAGGCGTAGGCACAGAGCAAATTAGCAAAGAGTTATCAGAACTATTCCCCAACGCTCGTATCGATCGTATGGATCAAGATACCACCAATGGCAAATATGGCTATGAGAAAATACTATCAGATTTTGAACAGCAAGAAACCCAAATTTTAGTAGGTACTCAAATGATTACCAAAGGTTTGGACTTTACCAATGTGGGCTTAGTAGGGGTTATGAATGCTGATGCCGCTATCCACTCCCCCGACTATAGGGCGTATGAGCGGAGTTTTCAACTGCTGATGCAAGTATCAGGGCGTGCAGGACGCAGTGCGCAACAAGGGCGCGTACTTATCCAGACCTATAACCCACAGCATCCGGTACTACTACAGGTATTGCGCAGCGACTTCAGAGGGCTCTACCAACACCAAATAGAGGAACGAACCGCCTTTGGCTATCCGCCTATAATACAAATGATTAAAATCACACTCAGGCATACTGACTTCAACCGCGTAAGCGAAGGAGCCGATTGGTTTGCCAAAGCCTTAAGAGAGAAGATAGTACAAGAAGGTGTAAGCGTATTAGGACCCGAATTTCCTGCTATACCGCGCATTCGCAATGAATATATAAAAGAAATATTAGTAAAAATTGATGCTCAAAAAGCCTCTATACGGCAACTAAAAGCACTAATTTTGCGTACAGAAGTATCGCTACAGTCTATAGGTAGTTTTAGAGCGATAAGAACGAGTTACTTGGTGTAAGAAGTGAATATTTTACTAATGATTAGTTGCTAATTGTCAATATTTTATTACTTTTGCAAACGTGATGAATATAAAGATTTTAGATACACCCTACGGGATATGCCATTTAAGCGTAGTGCCCGTGCGCTTAGCTCCTGATGAAGGGGCTGAAATGGTAACGCAATTGCTCTTTGGCGAGTTGCTACAAGTGCTAGAAAAACACAACAGCTGGAGTTATATACGGCTACTCTTTGACAACACTGAAGGATGGGTAGACAACAACCAAATTACCGAAATATCGGATAAAGACTACCGCAAGTCGCTAAAAAAGAAAGACAAATACGCTCATAAATGGCTTACAAATCTCCGCCTAAAGACCGGAGATGACCTTTTTCTACACATTCCCAAAGGGGCTACCTTCTCACATAACCATCTGTTGCACACTTCTCAGTCTACTCAGCGACCATCAAATAAGGGCGTGGTAGCTACTGCTTTAGAGTATCTAAATGTTCCCTACTTATCAGGTGGCAAAACACCTTTTGGCATAGACGCTTCCGGATTAGTGCAAATGGTGTTCAAGTTAAACGGCATACATCTACCTCGCACTGCCGACCGACAGGCGCTTTGCGGAAGTGCTATCAGCTTTATAGAAGAGAGTCAAGCAGGCGACTTAGCTTTTTTTGATGATGAAGAAGGCAATATTATACACGTAGGCATATTGTTGGGCGACAATAAAATCATTCATTCATATGGCAAAGTACGGATAGACAGATTAGACCACATCGGTATTTTCAACAGCGAACTGCGCAATTATACTCACCAACTCAGAACAATGCGCACAATGGTATCTGAAAAACTAACGACTAAAGGCTAAAGACTAACAACTAATAATCAAACAAATGAAAATAGCACTTCTTGGTTATGGCAAAATGGGCAAAACTATTGAGCAGATAGCCCTTAAAAGAGGACACGAAATTGTACTCAAAATAGATAACGACCACACTGATTACGACATCACTCAAGCCGATGTCGCCATAGAGTTTAGCACTCCTAACAGCGCTTTTGCTAATATCAGCAACTCTCTGCGCCACCGCGTACCCGTAGTAGCAGGCACTACGGGTTGGTTAGCTCATTATGATGAGGCGGTAGCCCTATGCAAAACTCACGATACGGCTTTCTTATACGCCTCAAACTTCAGTGTAGGAGTAAATATTTTCTTTGCTCTGAATCAAACTTTAGCTAAACTGATGGCCTCCTTAAATGATTACCACATCAGCATAGAGGAAATTCACCACACACAAAAATTAGATGCTCCCAGCGGAACCGCTATCACCCTTGCTGAAGGTATTATAGCCGAGACTGATAAGAGCGCTTGGCAATTGGGTACTACTGCTGATGAAAACATTATACCAATAGAAGCCAAACGCATCGGCAATACCCCTGGTACCCATATAGTAACTTATAGCAGCGATATAGACACTATAGAGATAAAGCATACTGCCCACAACCGCAATGGTTTTGCCTTAGGTGCTGTAATAGCTGCCGAATGGCTACTCAACAAAAAAGGCACTTATTCTATGAAAGATGTTCTAAATCTAAAATAAATTTAAGCCTAACTGCTTTCTCAAAAGAAAAAAGGCATTATCTTTGCAGTGCAAAATAACAACTTACAATTTTTATGTATAAAATCATTTTTTCGGATATAGATGGTACTCTGCTAAATGGAGACCGCACCCTCTCTGAAGCTACCATTAGGCAAGTGAAAAGACTGAAAAGTACGATTCCTTTCATACTAGTATCCTCTCGGATGCCCGACCAAATGTACCACCTGCAGAAGGATTTAGGTATAGAAGGGTTACCGATTATCGCTTATAACGGAGGGTTGGTGCTCAACGGCGAAAAGGTACTACATAGCGCAGTCATACCCTACCCTGTCCTAAAGGAAATTGTTACTATTAATGAAGAAAAGTTTGGCGGAGAGATACACATCAGTTTTTATCGCAATAATAAATGGTATGCCCCCCAATACGACCAATGGGCAAAACGCGAAGAAAACAATACTTTAGTAAGTCCTACGATACGCCCTAACCGAGAAGTTTTATCAAGGTGGGAAACCGAGCAAAAAGGAGCCCATAAATTGATGTTAATGGGTGAAACAAATCTTATAGAGTCTATGTTTCAACTATTGAATGAAAAATATGCCTCTGTTATGCAAATATACAGAGCTAAAGACACCTATATAGAGGTTGCTGACATTAGTATTTCTAAACTTACAGGGGTAAAAATTGTATTAGACGAAGTATACCACTTATCACTAAACGAAGCTATAGCTTTCGGCGATAACTATAATGATTTAGAGATGCTCAAAGGGGTAGGTTGTGGGGTAGCCGTAGACAATGCCCGCGATGAGGTAAAAGCTGTAGCCAAACATCTAACAGACCACCATTCTAAAGACGGTGTCGCCTCTTTTTTAGAGAAATTATAGCATAATTCACCATTGATAATTCATAATTAATATGATATACATTTACATTTTAATTGCAGTACAACTGCTAAACGGACTTTTCTTCTGGAAAGGATATGAAAAAGCAGGCTACAAAGGGTGGCAAGCCTTTGTACCTTTTTATAATACGGTGATATTTTTAAGAATCATCGAACGCCCTTGGTGGTGGGTATTCCTACTCTACCTACCCGTGATAGGCAACATTATGGCAATAGTGATGAACTACGAGTGGCTACACGTATTTGGTTACCGCCAAAAACGCTACACCCTCTTATCGGTTGTTACCCTTGGGCTCTTCACTGCCTATCTGATGTACCAACCAAAAGTAGTATATGTAGGAAAAGACTATGAAGTGATAAAGAAAAACGTCTCTACTTGGGTGAGTGCTACTCTCTTTGCGGTAGTAGCAGCTTCGGCTATACACACCTATTTCATTCAGCCGTATATGATACCTACCTCATCATTAGAGAAAACTCTATTAGTAGGCGATTTTCTTTTTGTGAGCAAGTTTCACTACGGAGTGCGTATCCCTATGACCCCTCTATCTCTACCAATGGTACACGATTCTATACCTATAATAGGCACTAAATCATACCTAAAAGTACCTCAGCTACCTTACCTACGCCTACCTGCTTTTCAAAAAGTAGAGCGCAATGACATCACGGTGTTCAACTGGCCTACCGACACAGTACGATACTTCCGCGACAACTCTAAAATACACATCGATAAGCCTATCGACAAAAAATCTAACTACGTAAAACGCACCGTAGCCGTAGCGGGTGATAAACTGCAAATCATAGACGGCGATGTTTGGATAAATGGTAAAAAAGAAATCTATCCTGTAAGGGCTAAATTGCAAAGCTCTTATATAGTAGTAACTCAGCCCAATATAGACCTTTCGCCACAGCTGATGTACCAACAATTTGGTGTAACTGACCCTTCGGGAATGATAGCTGCTA
>NZ_KN390043.1:0-870 GCF_000213295.2 Capnocytophaga sp. oral taxon 329 str. F0087 | reverse complement strand
GCTAACACCTATATTTTCACCTCACTCACTGATGAGGTAGCACAAGCCTTGGCTAAAAGTGCAGGCATAGTATCGGTAACTCGCAATATTAACGACAAAGGCTATAACCCTGCTATATTCCCTCATTCACCTGCTTTCCCTTGGAATGAAGATAATTATGGGCCTATTACCATACCTGCTCAAGGTGCAAGTGTAGCACTATCAGTAGAGAACCTACCACTGTATAAGCGCATTATCAAAGAGTACGAACACAATACGTTAGAAGTAAGAGGAACAGAGATTTACATCAACGGACAAAAAGCAAGTTCGTACACCTTTAAGCAGGATTATTACTGGATGATGGGGGATAACCGCCACAATTCAGAAGATAGTAGGTTCTGGGGCTTTGTGCCAGAAGACCACATCGTAGGCAAGCCCGTACTCATCTGGATGAGTCTCGATAAAAACCAAAGTGGATTTAACAAAATTCGTTGGAAACGCCTCTTTACCACTGTGAATGGAGAAGGAGAGCCCGTATCATACAGTTGGGTAGTTTTATTACTCTTAGGCGGATGGGCAGGCTACAGCTTCTTACGAAAGAAAAAAGTAAAAGAATAATGACAGAGCAAGTATTATTACACCCTACTTATTTCCCTTCAATAGCACAATTTCACCTAATACTCAGCTATCCGTGCGTGTTAGAAGTATCTGACAATTATCAGAAGCAAACGCTTAGAAATAGAGCTTATATCTATGGTGCTAATGGCAAACAAGCCTTAAATCTACCTATTAAACACGTAGGAGGAGAAAATGGTAGGCAGCTATTCAAAGATGTGAAGGTAGAAAACCATTTCCCTTGGCAACGCCTACATTGGAAGAGTTTAGAAACCG
>NZ_KN390042.1:0-12557 GCF_000213295.2 Capnocytophaga sp. oral taxon 329 str. F0087 | reverse complement strand
TAATCCTACTATATCGCCTGCATACGAGATGTCTACCACCTCTTTCTTCTCAGCAAAAAAAGCATTTGGACTTGAGAACTTCAGTTTTTTGCCTAAACGCGTGTGTAAGTAGGGTTTGTTGCGCTCGAAAGTACCCGATACTATCTTTACAAACGCCAAACGGTCGCGGTGGTTAGGATCCATATTAGCGTGGATTTTGAATACAAAACCCGTAAAAGTAGGCTCTTCGGGGCGTACTTCTCTCTCCTCGCTGGCTTTAGGACGAGGTGAGGGGGCTATCTCTACAAAGCAATCTAAGAGCTCGCGTACCCCAAAATTGTTTAGCGCCGACCCAAAGAATACTGGCTGTTGCTCTCCTTTTAAGTAAGCCTCTCTGTCAAAAGCAGGGTATACCTCATATACCAACTCTAAATCGCTGCGCAGGTTGGCTGCTGACTGTTCAGAGATGATTTTCTCTAACTCAGGACTGTTTATGTCGTCAAACGAGATAGTTTCTTCTATATTCTTGCGGCTATCACCTGAAAAAAGATTGATGTTCTTTTCCCATATGTTGTAAATACCTTTGAAATCGTAGCCAATACCTATAGGGAAGCTTAAAGGCGTTACCTTTAGTCCGAGTTTTTGCTCTACTTCGTCTAATAGGTCGAAAGCATCCTTACCTTCTCGGTCTAACTTGTTGATAAAAACTATCATAGGTATATTGCGCATACGGCATACCTCTACCAACTTCTCTGTTTGCTCTTCCACCCCTTTAGCTACGTCTACCACTACTATTACGCTGTCTACCGCTGTAAGAGTACGAAAGGTATCTTCAGCAAAATCTTTGTGACCAGGGGTGTCTAAGATATTGATTTTATGTTGTTTGTAGTTGAAAGCCAATACAGAAGTAGCTACAGAGATACCCCTCTGGCGCTCTATCTCCATAAAGTCAGAAGTAGCTCCTTTTTTTATCTTGTTGCTTTTTACCGCACCAGCCTCTTGAATAGCGCCCCCGAAGAGTAGCAATTTTTCAGTGAGCGTAGTTTTACCCGCATCGGGGTGAGAGATAATGCCAAAAGTACGGCGCTTTTGTATTTCTTGTTCTAAAGACATATTAATCAGTAAATTAGCAAATTTGTTAATTAGCAAATTTGAGATTGAGGGTGCAAAAGTAATGAAATAAATGCAAATAGAAAAATTTTGCAGGCAAGCTGGGAGGATTGGGAGGGCTGAGAAGTCTGGGAGGAATGGGATAGAGTTCTTCAAAAGTTTCTTCGGTGATCCTGTATTCTTCCTATATCTAAAGTAAAGGGAAGGCTGGGAGGATTGGGAAGGCTAGGAGGGTTGTGAGACGGGTGAGACGAGTGGGACGAGTGGGACGGGTGAATTGGTAATTTTTTTGTGTTTGTCTAAATTGCTAATTGACAAATTTGCTAATTTGCTAATTATGTTATATCTTTGCAAAATAAAACAGAATTATATGAAGAAAATAAGTATTATTGCTTTATTGCTAATTGTTTTTTCCTGCAAAACTAATCCTTTTACAGGGAAGAGTACTCTGAACTTTATGCCTAATAGCAAGGTTTTTCCGATGGCTTTTAGTCAATATTCTACTTTTTTGCAGTCGAATAAGGTGATAACCAATACTAATGACGCCCAAATGGTGAAAAGAGTGGGTGAGCGTATCGCTAAAGCGGCTAAATTATGGCTCGACACTAACGGCTATAAGGGGTATTTAGACGATTACAGATGGGAATACAACTTGGTAGATAGTCCTGAAGTGAACGCTTGGTGTATGCCAGGGGGCAAAATAGTGGTGTATACAGGTATTTTGCCAATTACTAAGAACGAAGCAGGGTTGGCAGTAGTGATGGGACACGAGGTGGCACACGCATTAGCTGACCACGGAGCACAACGTATGAGTGCTAGCACCCTACAACAAATAGGAGCTATAGCAGGTTCGCTTGCCCTACAAAGTAGCAAATATGCCGAATACACTGACCAGTTTATGATGGCTTACGGCTTAGGTTCAAACTTAGGAGTGATGTTGCCTTTTAGTCGCTCTAACGAAACAGAAGCTGATGCTATTGGTATTCAGATTATGGCTATCGCAGGTTATGACCCCTCAGAAGCTCCTGAACTATGGAAACGAATGAGTGCTAAGAAAAATGGTGCTAGTACCTCTAGCCTTCTCAGTACGCACCCCTCAGACGAGTCGCGTATTAAAAACCTAACCCAATTAGTGCCAAAAGCGAGAGCTGAAGCTGCTAAATTTGGTGTGACGAGCTTTAAATAATTAGCCAATTTGCCAATTGATAAAAATCGACGAATTAATAAAAATTATGCAACAGTATTACGACAAAATCAATGAGACGGCTC
This sequence comes from Capnocytophaga sp. oral taxon 329 str. F0087, assembly GCF_000213295.2. NCBI lineage: Bacteria > Pseudomonadati > Bacteroidota > Flavobacteriia > Flavobacteriales > Flavobacteriaceae > Capnocytophaga > Capnocytophaga sp. oral taxon 329. The sequence goes on along the minus strand of NZ_KN390042.1, from coordinate 10,199 downwards.
GTATTATACAGTCGTACATTACAGAACATACCCCAGAATTTGCTATTATCTTGGGGTCAGGACTTAGTAAATTAGAAGATGAAGTAGAAGTAATTTCGGAAATTAAGTACCAAAATATACCTAACTTCCCGAAATCAACTGTGTCAGGGCATAAAGGTAAACTGATTTATGGAAAAATTCAGAACCGATATGTGCTGATGATGGCAGGACGCGTACACTATTACGAAGGTTACTCTATGCAAGAAGTTACTTTCCCTATTCGCGTATTTGCTCAGTTAGGCATTAAACGACTTATACTCTCAAACGCTTCAGGAGGGGTAAATCCTAACTTTTCTATAGGTGATGTGATGATTATTCGCGACCATATTAACCTTTTCCCAGAGCATCCTTTGCGCGGTAAGAACTTAGATTTGTATGGAGTTCGTTTTCCTGATATGAGCAAGCCTTATAGCCACGCGATGATAGCAGAGTTAGAAAAAATAGCTCAGGAAAACAATATCAAAGTGCAAAAAGGGGTATATGTAGGATTGCAAGGGCCTTCTTTTGAAACGCCTGCCGAATATGGTATGGTGCGTATTTTAGGAGGTGATGCCGTAGGTATGAGTACTGTGCCTGAGGTGATAGTAGCACGCCACCAACTGATGGAGGTATGCGCTCTCTCGGTAATCACTGACTTAGGAGGGCCTGAAATATCGCCTGATGTATCGCACGAAGAGGTACTTAATGCTGCTAATATAGCAATGCCTAACGTGATATTATTGGTGAAGAACTTGATTAAGAATTATAAATAGGTATTAGTTTATTAGGTGTTAGTGGTACTACCTACTAACACCTAATACCTAAAATCTGACGACTGGCTAAATGGCGCATTTAAAACATATCCGCAAATATTTTTTCAAATACAAATACCATCTACTGCTCGGTATCTTAATTACCGTAGTGTCGCGCATATTTTCACTATTTATGCCCCGCTACGTGAAAAATTCTATAGCAGCTATTGAGGAATTTGCTCGTTCTACAAATAAAGATGCTGCTCAAATGACTTCTTTGCTCATAGAATATGCACTTATTATCATCGGAGCAACTATTATTTCAGCTGTTCTGATGTTTTTTATGCGTCAGCTTATCATTAATGTATCTCGTTACATAGAATACGATATGAAAAACGAGATTTTTTTGAAGTATGAGCAGCTTTCACTTAGTTTTTACAAACGTAATAGGGTAGGTGACCTGATGAACCGCATTAGTGAAGACGTGTCGAAAGTGCGTATGTATGCAGGCCCTGCCATTATGTATAGTGTGCAAACTATTACCCTCTTTGCTTGTGTTATTCCGCTGATGTTTATCATTTCTCCTAAACTTACTCTTTACACTCTCATTCCGCTGCCTATTCTTTCTTTGCTAATTTATAAAATGAGCAAGAAGATAAATATAGAAACGATGAAAGTACAAGCTTATCTTTCAGACCTTTCTACTTTTGCTCAAGAAACGTTTTCTGGTATTGGGGTTATCAAAGCTTATACTAATGAAGCTGCTACTAATGCCCAGTTGGCGGTGCTGGCTGAAGATGGGAGGCAGAAGAGTATTAAACTCGCTAAGATACAGGCCTTTTTTATTCCTACTATGATACTGATGATAGGGCTTAGCCTTATCTTTGTGATTTTTATAGGAGGGCGTTTGTATTATTTGGGAGAAATACAGTCGATTGGGGTGATTGTAGAGTTTAGTATTTATGTGATGATGCTCACTTGGCCTGTAGCGACAGTGGGTTGGGTGAGTTCTATTGTGCAACAAGCGGAAGCCTCTCAGAAGCGCATCAATGAATTTCTTTCAGAAGTACCCCAAATACGCAATTTTACTTTTACACCTACCCCTATAAGAGGCGATATAACCTTTAAAAATGTTTCTTTCCGCTATGAAGATACAGGGATAGAGGCTCTTAAGGAGGTGTCGTTTCAGATAGAAAAAGGACAAACTGTAGCGATTATTGGCAAGACAGGTAGCGGCAAGACGACCTTATTAGACCTTATAGCGCGTATGTATGAGGCTACTGAAGGCGAAGTGTGTATTGATGGGCAGCCTGTGCAACAGCTTAACTTACATAGTTTGCGCGAAGCTATCTCGGTAGTGCCACAAGAGAATTTCCTTTTCTCTGATACTATCCGAAATAATTTGCGTTATGGCAATAATGCTACAGATGAAGAGATAGTAGCTGCTTGTGAAAAGGCAGTAGTGCATCATAATATTGTGGAATTTACTCATCAGTACGATTCGATATTGGGTGAACGAGGCGTGTCGCTTAGTGGAGGGCAACGCCAGCGGGTAGCTATAGCCAGAGCTTTGCTTAAACCGGCCGAAATCTATTTGCTTGACGACTGTTTGTCGGCAGTAGATACCGATACCGAAGAGAAAATACTTACCAACCTACGCGATACCTTAAAAGGTAAAACCGTGATTATTGTAAGTCATCGTGTATCAATTACTAAGTATGCAGATAAAATACTGATGCTTGATAAAGGGAGATTAGTAGAACAAGGCAATAAGGAAGAACTATTAGCACGAAATGGGGCATTCAAAGCCTTTTATGATACCCAAACGATATGATAGAAGAAAACAAAACTACCTATCAGCAACTGTTGCTGTGCGCTGAGCAAAAGTACAATAAAAAGTTGCCTTTTGTGTGCTACCGCTTACCGCAGCAGCCCTCAGTAGTGATGAGATGGCAAGAGCAGCCTATCCTTAATGTTTTTGATCAAAAAGAAGTGATTGAGGGCTTTGTGTTCGTACCTTTTCGCTCTAATCACCCGTCTGTATTTATCCCTTTTGATGAACGAATAACCTTATTAAGTAATTCACCTCAAGGAGATACAGAAAACACAACAACCCATACACCTATAGAGACTGAAGCTGATAAACAAGCACATCTTAACTTAGTCGCTGAAGCGGTAACTGCTATACAAGCAGGGGCTTTTGAGAAAGTAGTGCTTTCGCGCAAAATCACTCTTGCTAAGCCTGCTTGTCCGTTTAAGAGTTTTACTAATATGCTGCTGCGTTACCCTTCGGCTTTTTGCTATCTGTTTTATCACCCACAAGTAGGTACGTGGTTGGCGGCTACCCCTGAAACGTTGCTGTATCATCACCAAGGTGATTTTCGCACAATGGCGTTGGCAGGTACTAAGGTAGGGGATAAAGAGTGGCAGCCTAAAGAGCGTGAAGAACAGCAGATAGTTACTGATACTATTGTATCGCAATTGCAACCGTATGCTACGACCCTAAAAGTAACAGACCCTCATACTGTGTGTGCCGGCAGTGTGCAGCACCTCTGTACCCAAATAAGCGGTACACTACCCACAGATAAGGTAAACGAAGTGATACAAAAGTTGCATCCGACCCCTGCAGTCTGTGGTTATCCTACAGATAAGGCACGCACTTTTATCATAGAGTACGAGCCTTATGATCGCGAGTATTATACAGGCTACTGCGGGCTTATAGAGGGGACGAAAATGGCTGCCCTATACGTTAATTTGCGCTGTATGCAGATAGATAGTCAGCATACTTATCTGTATGTGGGAGGTGGTATTACTAAGGACTCTATCCCTCAGAAGGAATATGAAGAGACCCAGAATAAAGCCCAGACAATGAAGATGATTTGCTAAGTTAGTCGTTAGTGTTTAGTCGTTAGTCGTTAGAAAGCGACTAAATGACAAGTGACTAAAGACTAAGGACTAACGATAAGCAACTAACGACAAGCAACTAACGACAAGCGACTAAGGGCTAATCACGAAAGACTAATGGCAAGTGACTAACGAACTAACGACTAAAAAAATATTATAAATGAAAAAAGTACTAATAGCAATGTCTGCACTGCTGATGATAGCTTGTGACAAGACAGAAGAAAAAGACACGATGATTGTAGAAGGGAACATTGACGGTTTGAAAATCGGAACTATTTACCTGCAAAAGTATGTGAATGATAAACTTACCAATATCGATTCGGTAAAAGCTGAGGGGAGTGGTAAATTCACTTTTAAATACCCTTTAAAGAGTCCTGAGGTGTTCTACATCTATTTAGATTTGAAGAAGCAAGCGGGTACTGACCTCGGTGACCGCCTGATGTTCTTTGGAGAGCCTACTACTATTCAGATTAATAGCTCTTATGATATGTTTGAAATAAAGGCTAAGATTAACGGTTCTACTTCGCAAAAAGAGTATAATGAATATGCCCACGTGATGCGTCAGTTTAGTATGCGCAATGCTGAGCTGTTAGAAAAGCAAGTTAATGCTTTCAAAGAAGGTAATACCGCTCTTACGGACTCGCTTAATGCAGTTTCAGAGAAGAATAACTTCCGTCGCCATCTTTTTGTGCTTAACTATGCGCTTACTCACCCAGAATCATATATCACTCCTTATGTAGTGTTAGTTGATGCGCCTAATACCCGAGTGAAATACTTAGATTCTATTTATGGTAAGCTTTCTAAAGATGTAGCTGCTTCTACTTATGGAAAAGAGTTTAAAACTTATATAGAAGTAGCCCGAAAAGCAGAAAGAGAAAGAGCTGCAAAAGAAGCAGAAGACACAAAAACACCAGATGCTAAGAATGAATAAATTAAAAAGAGCTGTCTCAAAAATAATGAGACAGCTCTTTTTCACTATTAAAATCTTCCATATAATATACGCCGTAACCACCCTACATACCTAACCAAGCGTTGCACACCGTCGCAACAGAGTATTGCTATTATAACAAAAATAGCTATATTCAGATAGAACATATCACCTATATACGTTTTGATATAAGGAACTAGAAAATGGGAATAGTAATGGGTGACATATATCTCTAACGAAATACCGCCTAGGTATTGCAGACATTGGGTTGTGCGAGCCGATAGTGGGTTGCGCAGGTTTATAATCTGTTGCCATACCACATAGGTAGCCGCAATGCCTGTCAGTGCTAAGGCGTAGAGCCTAACAGAGTAGAGCAGGAATGAAGATGGCGAAATAGGGAAGAGTAGGAGCAGAGGGAAAAGCCCTACACTTGCCCAACCTATAGGTTTTATAACTCTCATAGATTTGGGTTCGTATTTATGGGTGAGATAACCTAACCCAAAATACAAAAAGTACCAACACAATTCAGGAAGTCCGTAATAAGGAGCTTGTGCCCCAGTGATACGGTGTATAAAGATGATTATACTCCACAAACCTATCATTGCCCATACTTCTCTTCCTTTGCTTACTTTTAATGCGATATAGAGCAAAACACATTCCCAAAACAAAAGCCATAAAAACCACATACCTTGAGTAGGGTCGTGTATGAGTACTTTGAGGTAATGCCCTACTTTTTCAATATCAAAAAGATACTTATGATAGGCAGCTGAAATGAGAAACCATACAAAAAACGGAATTACTAATACTTGAAACCGCTTGAACAAGTTCATTTCACTACGCTTATTAAAACTTACATAACCAGATAGAAACATAAATAGTGGCATATGAAAAGCGTAGATAGTGGTATAGAGCGGCTGACTGCGGTCATCGCCAGAAAACCACTGACAGGCGTGCCCTATCACTACCAAAATGATGGTAAAACCTTTGAGTACATCGATGAGAGGATTGCGTTCTTTCATAATAAATTACGTTAATTGCTACTCAATCTAAATACGTATTTGATAGTATTTCTTAATTTAAATTGTTTCTAATCGTTATACGTACTACCTTTGCCCCCGTGATTTAATAGCAATAGCTTTTGAATGACAGAGTTGAACCATAAAGATTATTTAATTTAGAATTATTTTTTGTCGGTAAGCGATGTGAATCGTTTACCGATTTTTTTTGCTATACATTGAAGCGGAAGTGCATAATATCACCATCTTTCACTATATATTCTTTGCCCTCTACACGCATCTTGCCAGCTTCTTTTACTTTGGCTTCGCTACCATAGGTAATGAAGTCGTCGTAAGCGATTACCTCAGCACGTATAAAGCCTTTTTCGAAGTCGGTGTGGATGACACCTGCTGCTTGAGGAGCAGTGTCGCCCTTATGTATCGTCCAAGCACGAACCTCTTTTACTCCCGCAGTGAAGTATGTTTGTAGGTTTAGTAAGTGATAAGCCGCACGTATCAGTTTAGAAGCTCCGGGTTCTTCTAAGCCTATATCTTCTAAAAACATTTGACGCTCTTCATAACTTTCTAATTCGGTAATATCAGCCTCAGTAGCAACAGCCAATACTATTACTTCAGCATCCTCGTCTTTTACAACTTCTTTTACTTTTTCGACGTAAGCATTACCATTTTTAGCAGACTTTTCATCTACATTGCACACATATAGCACAGGCTTAGCTGTTAGCAACTGAAAGCTGTCTAATAGTTCTTTTTCTTCCTCATTTACTTGTAAGGAACGAGCCGATAGACCTGTTTGCAAAGTTTCTTTGATGCGATTGAGTAGCTCCATTTCTTTAGCCGCTTTCTTATCGCCTGCTTTAGCCGCACGAGTTACTTTTTCTAAGCGTTTTTCTACAGTTTCAAGGTCTTTTAGTTGTAGTTCGATATCTATAGTTTCTTTGTCGCGTATGGGGTCTACACTGCCATCTACGTGCACTATATTATCATTGTCGAAGCAACGCAATACGTGTATGATGGCGTGGCACTCGCGTATATTACCCAAAAATTGGTTGCCTAAACCTTCTCCTTCACTAGCCCCTCTTACTAATCCGGCTATATCTACTATTTCAACAGTAGCGGGTAGTACGCGTTCGGGTTTTACAAGGGCTTCGAGTTTTTCTAAGCGCGGATCAGGTACGTTTACTACTCCTAAGTTAGGTTCTATAGTACAAAAAGGGAAGTTAGCACTTTGTGCTTTTGCATTAGATAAACAATTAAATAAAGTGGATTTGCCTACATTAGGCAGTCCTACAATTCCTGCTTTCATATTATGAATTAATTTTGAATTTTATGTCTGTTTTTTATAAGTCGTAAGCTGATGCGGTTGAAGCGATAGAGCAAGCATACAGCAGCAGCGGTAAGTCCTACTAATAAGCCTATCCAGATGCCTATATTGCCTAATGAGGTATGTACCCCTAATACATAAAGAATAGGGAAGGCAATAAGCCAATAAGCTATAAAGGTGATGTACATCGGTACTTTAGCATCTTGTAACCCACGTAAAGCCCCTAAAGCTGTTACCTGCAAACCGTCAGAGATTTGGAAGATAGCGGCTATTAGTAGTAAGTTAGCTGCTTCGGCTATCACCAAACTATTATTAGCGGCTTTTTCAGCATTGTCCATCTCTAAGTATAGCGAAGGTAACCAATCGCGTAGGACAGCTAAGAGAGTAGCAAAAAATACTTGAGTACAAAGTACTAATAAGAATACAGAGATGGCTACTCTGCGCAGGTTGGCGTAGTTTTTAGCTCCTAACTGATTGCCTACACGTATCATAGCTGTAATACCTAAGCCGTTTGCCACCATAAAGGTCATAGTGGATAAATTGAGAGCTATCTGGTTAGCTGATAGTTGGTTTTCGCCCAGCATACCGCTTATCCATATAGCAGCTGAGAAAACACCTGTTTCGAAAATCATCTGTAAGCCTGTAGGTAGCCCGATGTTGCTTATTTTTCTCAACATAGCTTTGCCTATATGCTTAAAGCTGATATGGGTAACGTATTCTTTGGTTTTCGGCAAGTACTTGAGCATATAATACAGCATTATAGGCATTGCGATACGGGAGATGAGAGTACCTACACCTGCCCCTAATACGCCTAATTTTGGGCAACCCCAATTGCCATAGATAAAGAGATAATTGCCGAATATATTGATAAGATTTGCCAATAGGGTGACATACATAGCATATTTGGTCATTGAGAGACCATCGGCAAATTGTTTTAAGCTACTGAATACACCTAAAGGAATAAGTGAAAAGGCTACTAAGTGAGTGTAGGGAACTGCCAAAGCGATTACTTTCTCGCTTTGCCCTGTGATGCGCATTATAGGTTCTACAAAAAACATCAATAAGAAGAGCACTGCACTCAGTATGATATTTAGCAGCATACTGTGATTTAAAATAGACTGTACAGCTTGCTTATCGCCTGCCTCATCATTCATAGCTACTAATGAGGTAGTAGCCACAGAAAAGCCTATAGCAAACGACATTGCTATAAAGATGGCTGTATTGCCCAAGGCAGCTGCTCCCAGCTCGGTAATTCCTACCTTGCCCACCATTACATTGTCGACAAAGCCGACAAGGGTATGCCCAAGCATTCCTAATATTACGGGGTAAGCTATTTTGAAGTTGTATTTAAATTCTTTTGTGTAACTTGATAAAGACATTTTTTAGGTATTAGGTTTGTAGGTATTAGGTGTTAGATTTCTGATATCTAACACCTAATACCTGACTTTTACTAATTAATCTCTATTTCATCAATAATATTTTTAGCACCGGCGTAAATGTCAATTACCCAAAGCACATAGCGTATATCTACGTTGATAGTGCGTTGTAATTGTTTGTCGAATATTACATCGCCTGCCATAGCTTCAATATTACCATCGAAAGCAAGGCCAATGAGTTCGCCTTTGCCATTCATCACAGGTGAACCAGAGTTACCCCCTGTAATGTCGTTATTGCTTAAGAAGTTTACGTGCATAGAGCCGTCTTTGTCTATATATCTACCGAACTCTTTTTTCTTATAGAGGTCGAGCATACGTTGCGGCATATCAAACTCAGGGTCGCCTGCTTTGTATTTTGCCATTAAGGTATTGAAGGTAGTATAGAAATTCTTCTTAGCATCGGGGTTGCGCTTGTCGGCTTTTAGTGGTTTAACAGTACCATAGGTTAAGCGTAAAGTAGAGTTAGCATCAGGATAGAGTATGTTGCTTGCTTTTGAATTGCGCATACCTTGTACAAATTTTCTGTAAGCCTTGCTATAAGCATCTTCTAAGTTGAACAATTCAGATGAAGGATTGCGGTAGCTTTCAAACAAAACTCCAGAAAGCTGTAAGATAGGGTCAGAGGCTAAGCTAGCAGCTTCTTGTTTTGCCCCTTCTTTAGCAGTTTCTTTGCTTCGGTAGATACTTTTAGCTAAAAGGTCTTCTACATACTTATTGAAATTGCCATTGTATTGAGCTTTGATAGCTTTGAGCTCTGTAGGCACATCGGTACCTTTGTTAGCGTACAGCTTTAGCATATCGGCAAGGATAGCTTTTTCTACATCTAAGTTTATTTTATCGTACTCAGATAGCAGGTTATCTACCTTTTTATCTAATTCATCAGCAGGCATACCTCCTCTTTGAGCTCCGCTTACTAAACTAATGTAGCGTGTAGGCATTTTTATAAAGAAAGAAGCACGCCATAGCATACCTAAATAGTTCTGATCGGCTGATAGTGTGTTAGTTTTCTCGAAATAAGTAGCTAAAGTGTTAAGTACATCGCCATATTCAGCTTTATTTTCAGCTTTCTTTGCCCATTTAGCAAACTTAGCTTCAGCTTTACGTTTTTTATCAGCTGTTTTATGAGCACTAAGAGCGTCAATCATTCCTTGGCGGTTTTTCCAATAGTTAGCAATGCTAGAGTATTGAGAAGCATACAATAGGCGTACCGCATCGTCTTTATCCATAAAACGCTTCATAGCGTCCATAGCAGTTTTAGAGGCTTCTACCCATGCTGGATAAGCATACTTCACGTTTTGGTCTACCCAATATGAACTTTCCCAGCGGTTAGTGCGCCCAGGGTAGCCCATAATCATAGCAAAATCTTTATCTTGTACCCCTTTAAGACTTACTTTTAGGTAGCGTTTTGCTTTTAGCGGAATGTTATTAGGAGAATAAGGAGCAGCATTGCCGTCTTTGTCGGTATATACGCGGAAGAGAGAGAAGTCGCCTGTTTGACGAGGCCATTCCCAGTTGTCGGTATCACCGCCAAACTTACCAATGCTTTCAGGAGGCGTACCTACTAAGCGCACATCTTTAAAATCTTGATATACAAAATAGTAGTATTCATTCCCTTGGAAGAAAGGACGTACAGATACTACATATTTACCACCTTCGCTGTTTTCTTTTTCTATCTTAGCAATTTCTTTATTTAGTGCAGCTTCGCGTTCTTTTTCGTTCATTGAAGGATTTACTACTGATAACATACGTTCAGTAACATTATCCATACGTACAAAAAAGCGCACAAACGACTGTTTAGGCGATAGCTCTTCGTCTTTAGAACGC
>NZ_KN390041.1:0-12581 GCF_000213295.2 Capnocytophaga sp. oral taxon 329 str. F0087 | reverse complement strand
AGTTTTAGTACATTGTACAGTGGTAAAACCTATACCACCTAACATGGCTATAAATAAGATTCTTTTCATTAACATTTGATGTGTTGATAATTTGGTTCTAACTAATTTGCCCAGCAAAAAGTATGCCAAAGAATGTTAAAAACTTCTGTAAAAAGGCTGCTCAATACAAATGAGCAGCCTAATATAGTATGATAAAATGTTTTAAGATAATATACTTATTTCCAATCTTTCTTCTTCGATGTTTTACCTATACCTGGGTTAAAGGTGTTGGTAGGGTCAAGACTATTGTAAAAGTTCTTAAGGTCATCGTTAGCGTGATAGAGGTGTCCTACATTGTGTTCAGCAGGATATTGAGCACCGCGCTTGTCTAATAGTTTGAGCATCTCTTCTTCTATCTCTTCGCAGTTATACCCTTTCTTGATTACGTAGTCTTGGTGAAATACGTGGCACATAAAGTGTCCGTAGTATAACTTGTGCAAGATTTTGTTATCAATTTCGGGCGGTAGTTTCTCAAACCAATCTTCGTCATTCCGACGCAAAGCGATGTCTAAAGCAACAATATCTTCCACCTCTTTTTCGTGTACTGAGCGATAGCGTATAGCGGCTGAAGCTACTGCAAAGCGCAATAACATAGCGGCTTGAGCTAATTTAGCATCACACTCTATATAAGCCCCTTTACTGCTGTCAGCAAACTCTTTTTTTAGATATTCGCGAGCTTCTTCTACTCCTTTACCTCCCATTTTCAATATAAGGTGATGCTCGTACTGATTGCGGTAGTCCCATAGTATTTGGGGCAAGTGTTTAGGCATCAGCTTAGAAGTTGCTTGCAAAAACTTCTCGCTGAAGTGGTTAGGCATAAAAGGCAGTTTTTTAGCTACACGGTCACCCCATGCTTTCATAGCAAAAAGACGCGGTAAGTATTCTGTACCTACATTTTTGATATACCAGAAAGTATCTTTTCCATATTTAGCTGCTATATCAAAAGCCGTGCGGTGTATATACTCTCCTGAGATAGGTATTTGTTCAAACGAACCCAACATATCTCGGCGTAGCTTGGTAAGTACAGCTGTGTCATTAGTACCTATATAGAATACAGCTGTATTTTTTTCAGCAGCGAAAGTATCTACACGTACGGCAAAGATAGCTAACCTACCGGCGCTTCCTGAAGCTTCATATAGGCGAGCAGGGTCAGCGTTAAAACGTGCTGGTGTATCGGCATTTATCTGGCGAACGTGGTCGCAATAGTGGTGGTCGTGTCCTTTTTTGCCAGTATTCTTAATGTCTTTAGTCTGGTATTTTCCTTCTTGCAGATTGGTCAGTATCTCTTTTGGGGTTTCGCCCAAGTCAATACCCAAGTGGTTTATAAGCTCTAACTTACCTTCAGCGTTTAGCTGGGCAAATAGGGACATTTCAGTATAAGCGGGGCCTCGTTGTACTAACGAACCTCCTGAGTTGTTGCACACCCCTCCAATTACTGAGGCTCCTATGCAAGACGAACCTATCACCGAGTGTGGTTCGCGTCCGTAGGGCTTAAGTTCTGCTTCAAGGTGGTTTAGGGTCGAACCTGGCAAACATACGGCTTGCTCAGCGTTTAATATTAGTTGTACATTGTCATTGCGCATAGTGTTGATAATCACTACATCGCGGTCGTAGTCATTCCCAAAAGGGTTAGACCCACCTGTGATGCCGGTATTAGCAGCTTGCGAGATGACGATTACATCAGCAGCCACACAGGCTTCTAATACTTGCCACTGTTCCCACAAGGTTGCCGGACGTACTACTGCTATGGCGTTTCCCGTCCCAAAGCGGTAACCAGTACGAAATCTTTCGGTTTGTGCAGGGTCGGTCATTACGTACTTTGCGCCTACTATGTTGCGCAAGGTAGCCAATAAGTTTTGTGTATTCATTTTTTTGATTTATAGGTGAGTGTTACTCCAAATTGCGGTTGAGTGAGGTAGTCGGTCTGTATGTAGGGCTCTAAAGAAAGCCGTTCATCTACGTTAAATTGTTTCAAGTGGGCATCAACGTTTGCCTCTATCACGTTTAGGGCATACATACCTATCCCTATAAGTATCGAAAGTTCTTTGTTACGCCTGTAAAACTGTATGCCACGGCGTAGCCCATCGGTGCTCAGAAGCGGTTGTCCATCAAGGTAAAACTCGTCATCAGTATACCCTTGCTGTCGTCGTTTGTAGGCAGTTAAGTAGCGGTCGTACTCTTTAGAATTTCGTATATAGAAATAGATAGGTGTACCAATAGCGGCATACACTAAGGGCACTTTCCAATAGCTCTTGTTGTATATCTGCCCCAATCCAGGTATTACAGCCGAGTAAAAGGCAGCTTTAGCAGGTGATAGCGGGTCTGTATTCCACGTTATTTTGTTTAGGTTGTTTTGCATAACGGCTACCTGCATCGAGTCTGAAGGTATTGTCGCAACCTCCTCCTTTTGTGCATACGCCATACGCCCTCCTAATAGGAGAACCATTATCAAAATAACAGCTTTATTCATCTTTTTTGTCTAATAATCTTTGTATGCGCTTAAAATCTTCTTCAGAGTTAAAAGGTATTGTTAGGCTACCCTTCCCGTCTTTACTCATTTTTACGGCAACTTTTGTACCAAAGAAGTGGTTGAAAGTACTGATGTGCTCCTTTATATAAGAAGGCACTTCAGTTTTGCTACTGTTTTTGGGCAGACTTACACTGGCTACTTCAGTAGTTTCAGGGTTTTGAATGCGGCGTACTAATTCTTCGGTGTCGCGTACCGAAAGATTATCTGCTATGATGCGCTCATATACTTCAGCCTGTTGTTCAGGGTTTTCTATTGGTATAATAGCGCGTCCGTGCCCCATACTTATAAAACCATCGCGTATACCTGTTTGCACAATAGGCGCTAACTTCAGTAGTCGCAGATAGTTGGTGATGGTAGAGCGTTTTTTCCCTACACGCTTACTCATTTGGTCTTGGGTTAGGTTTACTTGCTCTATCAGCTGTTGGTACGAAAGGGCTATCTCTATAGGGTCTAAATCCTGACGCTGTATATTCTCTACCAATGCCATTGTCAGCGAGTCGTTGTCATCGGCTATTCTGATGTAGGCGGGTATTGTTTTAAGTCCTGCCAATTTAGAGGCGCGAAAACGGCGTTCACCCGAAATAAGTTGATATTTGTTCCCTTCTTCTAATTTGCGAACGGTGATAGGCTGTACTACCCCCAATTCCTCTATAGACGAAGCGAGCCCTTGCAACTCTTCTTCGTTGAAAGAGGTACGTGGTTGGAAAGGGTTTGTCTCAATCAGGTCGAGCTCTAATTCTATAATATTTCCTACTATCTTATCAGCATTCTTGTCGTTGATAGAGCTAATCGTAGCTTCAGGACTGTTGCCGAAAATAGCAGATATTCCTCTTCCTAAGGATTGTTTTTTAGCAGGTTTCGTCATTAGGCTGTCTTGTTTTTATCTATGATTTCTTGAGCTAAGTTGATGTGGTTAGTTGCCCCTTTGCTAGTAGCATCATAGTTGATGATAGTCTCACCAAAGCTGGGGGCTTCACTTAGGCGCACATTGCGTTGTATGATAGTTTTAAACACCATATTGCTAAAGTGTTTTTGCACTTCTTCTACCACTTGGTTTGATAGGCGCAAGCGTGCATCATACATAGTCAGTAGCAACCCTTCAATGTCTAAATTAGGGTTAAACGACTTTTGTACACTTTTGATAGTGTTCAATAGCTTGCCCAACCCTTCCAAAGCAAAGTATTCGCACTGTATAGGTACGATTACCGAGTTAGCAGCAGTCAGGGCATTTAGGGTGATGAGCCCTAATGACGGAGCGCAGTCTATTAGTATATAGTCATATTGGTCGCGTATGGGCGCTAAGGCTTTTTTAAGCATATACTCGCGCTCTTGTTTGTCTACTAACTCTATTTCAATGGCTACCAAGTTGATGTGGGCAGCTATCAAATCAAGGTTAGGCGAGCTAGTATGTATAATCATATCTTTAGCGTCCATAGTATGCTCAAGTAGTTCGTAGGTACCGTGTTCTATCGAATCTACATTGATGCCTAAACCCGAGGTAGCATTCGCCTGAGGGTCAGCGTCAATAAGCAATACTTTTTTCTCTAACACCCCCAATGAGGCTGCTAAGTTTACTGAGGTAGTAGTTTTTCCTACCCCTCCTTTTTGGTTTGCAATAGCAATTATTTTACCCATTTGTTTTGTGTTTTAAAAGTTAAACGGAAGCCCTTGTTTGGCTACAGCTGCCAGTGTGGCTTCGTTCTTTTCTGTAGCTTTGGCTATAGCCTTGTTTAGCGTAAGTATCAAAAAGTCTTCTAAGGCTTCTTTGTCTTCCAAAAGCGTATCGCTTATGCTAATTGATTTAATTTCTCTGTTAGCAGTGATGGTTACTTTTACGCTCCCATCAGCGGTAGATTCTTCCAAGAGTACATTGCTGAGTTGCTCTTTAGCTTCGTCAGTTTTTTGTTTAATCTCTTGGAGCTTACCCATCATATCCATCATATTTCCAAACATAGTATTCTGTTTTTTTGAGGGTGCAAAAGTAAGCATTTTTTCTAACATCACACAAAAAATACAATCAATAATTGTGCTACCATTATTCGCAAGAAAGTAGTAAGAGGGTATACGCTTGCGTAGGTAAGGGCAGGTATTTCAGAGTTCGACATATCATTAGCAAAAGCCAATGCTGGGGGGTCAGTAGAAGCTCCTGAAAGCAATCCACAGATTTCCAAATAGTCTAATTTGCCTTTTATACGTGCAATAAGCGAAGTTACTAATAATGGTATTAGAGTGATAAGTACACCTAAGCCCATCCAGTAAAGTCCATCGCCGTGCAACAAAGTTTCTATAAATTTAGCTTTAGCATCTAAACCTACACTAGCAAGGAATAGCACAATACCTATCTCGCGCACCATTAGGTTGGCACTTTGCGATACGTAGTGGGTCACTGAGAATTTACCACCATATCTACTGATAAGTATAGCAACAATAAGAGGGCCTCCCGCCAAACCTAAGCGTACAGCACCTGGTATACCTGGTATTGAGAAGGGGATACTGCCTAATAATACCCCAAGAGTAATACCCATAAAGAGCTCTGCTATATGTGGGGTCTGTAGGCGGCGTTTAGAGTTACCAAATTCTTTACTCACTAATTGTATGTGGGTTTCATCGCCTATTACGGTGATAGTATCACCAAATTGCAACTTAGTGTGGGCAGAAGGTACGAACTCCACTCCCGCACGAAATACGCGGGTTATAGTCACCCCAAAGCGTCTGCGCACATCCAATTCTCCTAAAGTTTTGGTGAAAATAGCACGTTGTGTTACATTGATACGGCGCGAGGTGTAGCGCATATCTTTCTCATCAGGGAAATAATCAGTGATAGCTACACTATCGCCCATTAGCGTAAAGAACTTTTCATTCTCTCTCTGGTTAGCTACTACTAATACCACATCGCCTTCTTCTATTAGGGTGTCAGCATCAGCTAAGAGTATTTCACCTTTTCGGCACATACGCGAAATGGTAAAATCAAAATCGAGCGTCTTCTTAATAACGCTTAGTTTTTTGCCAAATAAAGATGGATTGGATACTTTGATAGCAAAGCGGTTGATAACTACTTGGTCTTTAGAATGCCGTAGTGAGTTTAATCGTTTTTCAGCTTCAATATTTACTTTGAAGATACCTCTTAAGCCCAACATCACAATGATAATACCAAATACCCCAAACGGATAAGCTACTGCATACATAGTAGTAAGCGAGGGGGCATCTTCGCCAAACTTCTCAGCCAACGCAGCATTGGCAGCTCCCAAGCCAGGCGTATTAGTTACGGCTCCAGACATTATCCCTACTAAGGTACTCATATCGGTATTTGTAAGGTAGTGAATGGCAATCACTGTAGCCACACAGGTAGCTATTGATATTACTGCCAACAGATTGAGCTTGATGCCTTCTTTCTTAAAGGCAGAAAAGAATCCTGGCCCTACCTGTAGTCCAATGGTATAGACAAAGAGTATAAGCCCAAATTCTTTAATAAAGTGCTGAATATGAGTGTTTACCGTAAAACCCATTTCAGCCATAGCAATGCCTGCGAAAAGTACCCAAGCAATACCAAATGAGATGCCAAAAAATTTAACCTTTCCTAAAGCAACTCCTATCGCGATGACCACACTATACACTATCACAGTGTAAGCCACACTCTCGTGGTCGGCCATCAAGTTCCAAAGCCATTCCATTTTTAATGTTTAATTTGATTGATTTTGTTATTCTATTTTGCTAATTTTTTACTTTGAAAATAGACTGTCCAAAAAGTTTTTCGTGTATGCTGACCATCACATCTCCCCCTTCGAAGGGGGAGGGGGGATGTTAATAATCATAGAGTTATGAAAATCTAATTTGTATTAATGTTTTAAGGTGAAAAAAACTTTTTTGGACAGCTTTACTATTCCTTTATTACCCCAAGAAAGGATAACGATAATCCACTGGTGGTACGAAAGTTTCTTTGATAAGGCGAGGTGATACCCAGCGCAATAAGTTCTGTGCCGAACCAGCCTTGTCGTTAGTACCTGAGGCACGTGCGCCACCAAAAGGTTGTTGTCCTACTACAGCTCCCGTAGGTTTATCGTTTACGTAGAAGTTACCTGCCGCATTTTCAAGGGCTTTCACCGCTTCGTCTATCGCGTAACGGCAAGTAGCAAATACCGCTCCTGTAAGGGCGTAAGCCGAGGTTTCATCTACTAATTTTAGCGTTTCTTCCCACTTAGCATCTTCGTATACATACACGGTTACCACAGGCCCAAAAAGCTCAGTTTCCATAGTGGTGTAATGCGGATTAGTGGTAACAATTACGGTAGGTTCTATAAAATACCCTTTGCTCTTGTCGTAACCACCGCCTACGAATATTTCGGCATCTTTATCTTTCTTCGCTTCGTCTATGTATTTAGCCAATTTGTCAAAAGAATTTTCGTGAATAACAGCTGTGATAAAGTTCTCTAAGTTTTCAGGAGAACCCATTTTGAAAGACAATACGTCTTTTTTCACCAATTCCAATGTTTCCTCAGCCTTTGATTTAGGTAAGTATACACGAGAGGCAGCACTACATTTTTGTCCTTGGTACTCAAATGCGCCACGAGTGATAGCTGTAGCTACTTGCTTTGCACAAGCACTTGGGTGGGCAAGGATAAAGTCTTTACCGCCTGTTTCACCTACTATCTTAGGATAAGTTCTGTAGTTATGAATGTTGTTGCCTATTTTCTTCCAAATATCTTGGAAAACATTGGTAGAACCTGTAAAGTGGATACCAGCAAAATGCGGACTAGCCAGTAGCGCATCAGTAATCATCGCTGCATCACCGTGCAGTACATTAATAACCCCATCTGGCAAACCTGCTTTCTTAAATACTTCTACTATCATATTAGCCGAAAATACTTGCGAAGCACTTGGTTTCCATATTACTACGTTACCCATTAGGGCAGCACTTGCAGGTAGGTTGCCCGAGATAGCGGTGAAGTTAAATGGAGTAACGGCATATACAAATCCCTCTAATGGGCGATATTCTACGCGGTTCCATACCCCTTCTGACGAGTTAGGCTGATCGTTGTAGATATTAGCCATAAATTCCACGTTGAAACGCAAAAAGTCTATCAACTCGCAAGCAGAATCTATTTCAGCTTGGTGTACAGTTTTAGATTGTGCAATCATTGTGGCAGCGTTCATTTTAGCGCGATAAGGCCCTGCAATAAGGTCAGCAGCTTTCAAGAAGATAGCGGCGCGTTCTTCCCACGCAAGGGCAGCCCATTTCTTACGAGCTTCAAGGGCTACAGCTATCGCTTTTTCTACCTCTGCTTTGCTAGCGTTGTGGTAAACGCCCAAGCAGTGCTTGTGGTCGTGTGGGGGGTGCATCTCGCTCGTGTTGCCAGTGCGTACTTCCTCACTGCCAATGTATAGCGGAGCATCTACACAGGTGTTCCATAATTCTTTGTAGGCTTTGAGCACCGCTTCGCGCTCAGGGCTGCCTGGTGCATAACTCTTTACGGGCTCATTTACAGCCTTAGGTACTTTAAAAAATCCTTTTCCCATTGTTATTTTGTTTTTTTAAGTTTGTTGATGTATTTAAAAATTTTCGGCTAAGATACAACAATTATTTGAACCACCAAAATTTAAAAAGAAAAAACTTTGCCAAAGGTATAACCTCTGGCAAAGTTCTTCTTTTGTCCTTTGTATTTTGTCTCTCCTCTTTACAAAAAGGTACCACTACTTTCAGGATTGAGGGTTGAAGAGAGAATATCGTTTCGGTCTTTTTCGATTTCGGCTTTGGTCGCGCCAAATTCGCGCATTGCATCTTCTATTTGTTCATCTTCTGCTATGATATCTGTATAGATATGAATAGGGATTTTCACTTCCATAACTTTATTAGCCGGAAGGGTACTATAAGTTAATCCAGCGGGTTTGGTAGCGAAATAGCCTAACACAATTTGCAAATCGAAATTTACATAAGCTCTTTTGATTTCAAAAAAGCCTTTTAAGCCTATTTGCTCTTTACGGAGCACACCTTTGGGGGCATTGGGGTTATTGTCTATACCTGCCCCTCCTTTGATATACAACTCTTCAGGATTGGTATCGCGGTATTTGTAGCGCAAGGCTTCAGCTTGGGTAGGCACTGTAGTATTACTAGCTACTGCTGTGAAATTATCGGCGATAAAGAAGAATTGATAGTGATTAGGAGCCTGACCAGTAGTCAAGAGTGAGTTTATACGTTTGCCTTCTTTATCATAGAAGATAAGTTCTATTCCAGAGAGTGATACTCCAGCTTCATCATTACTTCCTTCCCAACGGATAGCGGTAGGATTGTTGCTTGCGGGGGTAATAACGCCATTTTTGTTCTCAAAATAGAAATGTTGTACTGTTTTGAGGTATTTCACGGGATAGTCGGGGTTACCGTGGAAATAGCCGTGAGAATGCCCTTTGGTAAATCGCACTTCAAGTTGGCTCCACTTAGCCATAAACTCTTCAGTAGTAACTGTGGTGGTAGAAGTTGTGGTAACGGTAGTAGTAGAAGTTTGAGTAGTAAGAGGGGTTACTTTATTATCATCTTTGCTACAAGCGCTAAAAGCAGTAGCCATCACTACTAAAAGGAAAGTGTATTTAAAAAAATTATATATATTTTTCATCGTTTTTTTAATGTTAAAAAGGTTATTGTTTAATTTCTATGGGTAGTGTCATATCCGAATCTAATTGAAACGCATTAGAGTATTCCACTACGTTATAAGGGCGCTCTTCTTGGGTTTGTGGGTTGAGCTTGTTAGCAGTGAGAAAGTGTGCTAACTTAATTCGCAAGGTATAATTGCCGACAGTAGCTTCGTCTTTAATGTGGAAAAAACCTTTTAGTCCCACAGGGTCGCGTAGTTCTGGGTGCTTTTTGTCCCAAGTGCGCAGGCGCAACTTCACCCCTTGTGTGCCGTAAGTGCTATTCTCAGGGTCAGTATCCTGATATTCATAACTTACTACCTTGTTCATAGTGGTTACCATCGCATCTCTTCCTTCTTTATTTTCAGGGTAATTTCCTTGAAATAACTGAAAGAAGTGTTGGTGGATAGGTGCCATTTCAGCAGTTACAAACTCGTGGTTCATACGCACTCCGTTGTTGTAATACACTATCTCGAACAGGTACTCGTGCCCTACTTGCCATTGTATAGGGTTATTGATGTCGTACACTATTCCCTTAGGCGACTTGTTAGCGGTACGCTCTTGCACTGCTTTAGTGCCTTTATCGGTGATGATAAACTGTACCTTGTCGGGCATATCGTGTCCTCTATCTTTAGTCTCGTCAGTAGGTGGTTTTGGTTTACTATCGTCCTTACTACAGCCACTTACGGCAAAACACACTAAAATTATCATACTGATAGCTTTTAAATAATATGATATTTTTTTCATTTTTTTTGATGTCTTTTAAAAATTATAAATCAATCTCACGAATACATTCCTACCCAAATCGTGGGCGTAATACCTAAACCGATTGGTGTATTCCTTGTATTCTGTGTTCAAAAGGTTTTCGGCAGAAAGCCTTATTCCTAAAGTTTGTTGTCCTCCTATCTTCAGCTTTGTTTCTATATTAGCCTCAAAAAGGTGATAAGCATCAGGGGTAGTAGGCACTAACTCTTGGGCAGGTTCAAAGCGGGTTTGTTGGGCTACAAAGGTGTGCCCTATACCCACAGCAAAGTTTCTTACCAACCCTCTATTGCGCTCTACGTTCCATTTTAACTGCTGATTTATGCGCGGAGCGGGTATAAAGGGGAAATATCGCTTAGTCTGCATCTCATTAGCAAAAACTACAGAGCCCTTCAGTTCATAGTTCAACTCTTGGTCGCTTAGGCTATGCCACTTCAGCAAAGGTAGTTTTGCATCAAGGTCTACGCCTCTAAAGAAAGCATCAGCTTGGGCATACTGAAAGATAGGGTACACCCCCGAAAACAAGGTACGCGTTTCCCCCGTAGGGTAGTCGTAAATATAGTTTTGTATCCATTGTAGGTACATATCTATATTCACTCGTATCTTGCGGTTGTTAAAACTAAAGCTGGTGAGCCACTTAAGTCCTGTTTCCGATTGCAGTGTCTCATCGCCTAAATCATAGGTACCTGCTCCGTGGTGCAAGCCACTGCTGTACAGCTCGTTTACGTGAGGGGCACGCCACGCCAAACCTATATAGCTGCCCACATCTATCCAACTAGAGAGGTGGTGCGAGGCTCCTACACTGTAGGTCAGGTTGTGAAATTGGTGTTCTCCTCCGTAGCGTTGTGAGTACATATCGTAGCCATCGGCGTTTAGGTATTTGTAGTCATACCTAAGCCCTGCTTGGGCTTGCCAATTCATATAAGAGTAACGTTGTATCCCAAAAACGCCGTAACTAAGCGAAGCAAAGTTAGGGATTACAGGCACTACCCCCGTACCAGGTTGGTTGTAGTTGTCCTGCTTGCTAAAGCTACCCCCTATCATCGTCCCCCAACGGTAGCGATAAGAGTGTTCCCAATCTACATCAAGGATGTGAGTGGTGAGCTCCATATTCAGGGCTGGGATGCGCGTCCTATCCATCCTACGCAAACTAAACTCTTGGCGTATATCTTTCTGAAAAGCGTATTGTGCCGTCAGTTTACTGCCTAAAGGCAGGAGGTAAAACGCTTTGGCTTTCAGTAGGTGATGTACTACCTTTTGCTTAGGAGCATTGATAGAGTACGAAAACGGATAGGTAGTCAGCGGTCTGCCGATTTCAAACCTGCCTAATAGGTCGTCTAAATTCCCTATATGCGACCCGTAGAATACACTGCTCTCATTCTCATAACGGCTGTAAAACACTTCAGCAGTACCTTTGTTTTTCTGTACGCCTGTTGCTACCGAAAAGTTCGCCTCACGGGCTGCGGTGTTGTTCAGCAGATAGTTAGCCGTACTGATGTCGCCCGAACGTTTTAGGGTACCTTGCATCCGCCATGCCCACGAATGTAGCTTGGGTACAGACCCCTCTACACTTGCCGTTAGGGCAGTCTTTCTACCGTTTGAAGCAAATGAGGGCAATAACTTACCGTGCAGTCCATCGCCATAAGGCAGTTTGTTTGGGCTGATGAGTATTACCCCACCCAGTGCATCCGAACCATAGCGAACAGCCTCAGCTCCTTTCACTACGCTTATCTGGTCAGCCACCATAGGGTCTATTTCAGGAGCGTGGTCAGCCCCCCATTGTTGTCCCTCTTGGCGTACCTCGTTGTTGAGTATCAAAATACGATTGCCGTGCAAACCGTGAATCACAGGCTTGGCAATAGTACCCCCCGTTTGTATCATCGAAACACCTGCTACTTGGGTAAGTATTTTAGACAGTTCCTCTCCTGAATGCTTTAGAAAACCATCTTGCTTGATAACCTGAATCCTATAAGGCAACCTACATTCTATCACAGAAGTATTATGTCCTACCACTGTTACCGCATCTAACTGATTAACAGTCTCTTTCATTACTACCTTGTAAGGTTGGGCGATAGGCAGCGTAAGCGTTGCTTCGTAATCGTGATAACCGAGATAAGTGATTTTGATAGGATAAGACCCTTTAGGCGTTTTCTCAATAGCTACTTTGCCGTCAGAGTCCGTTAGGTAGTGTTTGCCCATAAAGTGCACCACCGCTCCTGCCAACGGCAATTGTTGAGTATCTTCTACTTGCAGTTGTAAGCGTCCTTGTCCAAAAGTTGAAAACGCACACAACAGCAGCAGAAGAGATAATATCTTTTGCATAAGAATTTAATTTGAAAATTAATTGATTTCTCAATTTGCTAATTGGCAAATTGACTCATTGACAAATTAACAGGCGGTCCTCTTGAAAAGATAGTAAAGACATTTTGCGGAATGTCTTTTTCAATAAAGAAGAAAATAGTTGAAACGCTTTGCTCCCATAAATGATAAGTAAAGAAAGAAGGAGCAAAGAACTGATGAAGTTGTAGAAAGATACAATCGTGGTGAGTATCTATAGCCGAAAAGTGTGCTTCGTGCTTACATTCACTACCTGTAGCAATAGCGCATAACTCCTTATTTGTGTGGTGGT
>NZ_KN390040.1:0-12707 GCF_000213295.2 Capnocytophaga sp. oral taxon 329 str. F0087 | reverse complement strand
GACTTTATTGTCGGCAGGTATATAAGCTACCAATTGGTGTATATCTAAATAGCTTTTCACGTGGGCAATTAGTGCCGTAAGAGCTTGCTGGGCATAGCCTTTGCCTCTGTAGTTTGGCAAAATAGCAATGCCTACTGAGGCTCGTTTGTGTTGCGGACAAAAATCGTATAAGTCTACACAGCCCACTGGAGTATCATCTTCTGCTGCAATAACAAACCTAAACTGTTTAGCCTCATAAATATCTTGGGTAGCATTTAGCAGGTATTGTTGTAGCAGATGCTTTGCAAAAGGCAATTGCGTTTCGCTTACCTCCCATAATCCTCGCTCATTTTCTAACTGATAGAGGAAATCAATATCTGTAGGTTCTAAAGCCCGAAGCATTTTTAAAATTATGTTTTTTGAATGGTCTAACAACTAACCCCTAAAACCTCACTAATCTTAAACACTTTTTCGGCAGGGCCTGAAAGATATACCTGCTGATAGAGGGCTCCTTGTTTTTCAAAAGTTACCTTTAAGTCACCTCCTTTAGTGTGTAAGGTAACAGCAGGGGTAGTTATTTGCGCCGTATGATAGAGGGCTATGGCTACAGCAGTAACCCCTGTGCCACAAGAATAAGTCTCATCTTCTACTCCACGCTCATAGGTACGCACTGCAAAGCCATCGGCAGTTGGCGATACAAAGTTAATATTGCTCCCTCCTTTATCGGCATAAAGGTCGCCATAGCGCAAGGCAGCTCCTTCAGTTTTAACATCTACTTTATCTACATCGGCTACCCATTGCACGTGGTGGGGCGAACCGGTATCTAAAAACACATAATCAGGGTGTACATCTATGGTCTGTACATCTTTCATCTGCAAATGTACCTTATTTTGCGCATCAATAGTAGCGTGATGTTCTCCATCTATCGCTATAAAGCGAGTACTATTACCTGTCATCACTCCTATTTCGCGAGCAAAAGCTACTACACAGCGCCCCCCATTGCCGCACATCGTACTCTCGCGCCCATCAGCATTGTAGTACACCATACGGAAGTCGTAGGCAGGGTCGTTTTCTAATAAAATAAGTCCGTCAGCTCCTATGCCAAACCTGCGATGACACAAATGAGCTATCAGCTCTGTATCGCCTTTTGGGAAGGTACCTTCTCTATTATCTACCATTACAAAGTCATTCCCCGTACCCTGATATTTATAAAAGTTCATTGTTATTATTGTGTTTTAAAATAGCTTTTAAAAGCATTGCATTCTTGCGAACGCTTTCGCGTGTAATTCCTTTTTCAGAGAAGCTTTGTTTAAAGTTTTCCATCTTCTTCCAAAATGCTACCGCTTCTTCTCCTACCAAAGTAGGTGTTGGTTTTATTTCTCGTGCCATATCATTTTATTAATTAAAAAGTTCAAATATCACTAAAGTAAGATAGGCAAAGGGCGAGGCAAACAACAGACTATCGAGCCTATCTAACAAACCTCCGTGCCCTGGCAGGATAGTACCACTATCCTTCACTTTTGCTGCTCGCTTAAAACTTGACTCTACTAAATCGCCAATAGTACCTGTAACTACTAATACTACTGCCAATATAATCCATTGCCACATTGGGCGTACGCTGTAAATATCAATAAGTATTGAGATTATCACCGCCCCTACTAAGCCTCCTAAAAAACCCTCTATAGTCTTTTTGGGCGAGATACGCTCAAAGAGTTTGTGCTTACCAAAAGCTTTACCCGTCAAATAAGCAAAAGTATCGCTTGCCCAGATGATACACAGTAACCCTATCATCGTTATCTGCGATTCGTTATTAAAAAAGTTCTGAAAGAAATAGTTCGGATTAGGGTTGTCTTCGTGTCTGTAGATAAGAGGTACAAATATACAGCCACCGCCTATATATAGCAAGCTAATCAGTAGTTTGGTATTGTTATGTTGCTTCCTTAGTGGCGTTTTCTCATTAAAAAGTGAGAGTATAAGCGATATATTGGTGAGCAATGTAGCTAACAGCAACATATAGATAGAGAAATCAGAGAGTTTTAGATGTATAAAAAGCCACCAAGCAAACAAAAACAATAAAAATATATGCAATTCCTTTAGCCATATCAGTCTTTTGAACTCAAATAGACAGATAATTCCAAAAGATAAGAATAAAAAATCGAATGCATCGGCATTGAGCATTATGGCCGATAGCAATAAAAATATGTAAATAAAACCTGTAATGGTTCGTTTAAAAAGCTCATTCATAATCATCTAATTTGTCAAATCTTCAAGCAAAATAAGATAGGTTTTCTTATTACTTGTGCCGTAAGTAGCTATTGAACTCTTTTCGGGGTCTTCAAAAAAACTTTGGAGGGTAATCAAGCCTGTGGGCTTTTGGTTAGCAGGGTAGCGCTTGTTTAGCCCTCGCATTCCTTCAGTTATATCTTTCACCATCTGGCTGGTCTTAGCAAAAACGATGAACGTATCGGGCAGCTCGCTCATCTTTCGGTGTTTCATCTGTAATGAGGTGAACATAATACCGCCTAATGAGGTAATAAGATACTCACAATCCGTTAGATATACATTAGAGTCGGTGGTAGGAAAAGAGAAAAAAGAAGTATGCTCTTCAAACATTGCCTCAATAGTAGGCGAGGCATTAGAACTCATTTTCACATAGAGTCCTAATTCTTTTAGTATAGACCTAAAAGCCTCTTGCACCTCAATTTCTGAAGTACAATAAATAAATTTACCACCTTTTTCTGTAAATCTTTGTGCAAACAGCTCATCTGCAGGAAGCTGCTCTTCGCGCTTGCGTCTTAGTTTTTCAGCGTGAGTCTCTCTTTTAAATATTTTCCTAAATAAATTCATTCGTAATGATAGAGGTTAAAAGCTAAGCAAGTTGCGTCATTCATAATTGATTTGGCAAAATTACATAAAATAAATGAATAATACATCTATTTATAGAAAAACTTTTTGAAAACTCTTATATTTTGCTATCTTTGCCCCTGAAACTGTTAAATCACTATAAAATGGCTTTAACTATTAATATTATTGGCGCAGGCAATCTGGGTTACCACTTGACTAAAGCCCTCTATACCACCCCCAGCGTGCATCTGCAACAACTGTATAACCGAAGTGGTTTTACCGCTGAATTTGAGGTTTTTAAAACTGAAAAAACTACTAATCTTTCTTCTCTTCGCCCTGCCAACCTCACCATCTTAGCTGTTAAAGACGAAGCAATAGCCCCCCTTTCGGCTGCCCTACCCTATCAAGGACAATTAGTGGTGCATACTTCAGGTAATACTCCTATGGGGGTTATTGCTCCTACCCATAGAGCTGGCGTTTTCTATCCACTGCAGTCTTTTTCTAAAACTGCCAAAGTGCATTTCAGCAGTGTGCCTATCTGTATAGAAGCACAAGACCCTGCTGATATAGACAATCTATTGCTCCCCTTGGCCAAACGCCTCAGCACTAAAGTATATATACTCAATAGCGAGCAGCGCAGTTCGCTACACGTGGCTGCTGTGTTCCTCAATAATTTTACCAATCATCTCATCGGCATCAGTCAGCAGATTTGCGAACAACACCAAGTGCCTTTTGACATATTGCAACCGCTTCTCTCTGAAACTTTTGCTAAACTACAAAAGATGCCTGCCCTCGAGGCGCAAACAGGCCCTGCAAGGCGCAATGATACCCAAACTATTGAAAATCACCTTGCCATACTGCCTGAACACTACCAACATATTTACAAAGTAATCACAGAATCTATTATACATACTTATTATGGAAAATAAAAATTATAAAGAAAGATTAAAAGACATCACTACTTTTATCTTTGATGTTGATGGGGTTTTTACTAACACCCAAGTATTCGTAAACAACGATGGTGACCTACTGCGAAGTATGAATATGAAAGATGGTTATGCCGTAAAAACAGCTGTAGCCCAAGGTTATACTATCTGTATCCTGACAGGGGGAGGCAATGTAGGTGTACAAAAACGCTTTGAAAATCTGGGGGTTACCGATATTTTTATGCTTCGCCACCAAAAGCTCAGCACTTTTTTAGAGTACCAAAAAGCTAAGGGACTAAAAACAGAACAAATACTCTATATGGGTGATGACCTGCCAGATATTTCGCCTATGCGACACGCTGGTTTAGCTACCTGCCCTCAGGATGCCGTGCCTGAAGTGAAAGCTGTAGCCCACTATATCTCTCACCGCGAGGGAGGACAAGGGGCTGTACGCGATGTTATTGAGCAAGTACTAAAAGTGCGTGGAGACTGGGAGGTGCCTAATATGTAATTTTGAATTATAAATTATGAAATAAGGCTGCTCAAAATAATTGAGCAGCCTTATTTGTTTATTAATTTTAATGTAAGTTTAATATAAGCTATTATGATGAAACATCCCCCTCCCCCCTTCAAAGGGGGAATAGGTAGTTACAGTTTTTAATACTTAGTTATAAATTCTAAGGAATAACTAACATTACATCAAACTAGCATTAATTGTTAAAATGCTTTTATGCGGTACATCATACCTACACTTACGCGATTAGTATCTACTTTTACACTATTTGTATCTCTACTTCTACCGATATAGGCTAAGAAAAATCGCAAGTCTTGTCCTTTGAAGGGCAAGTATTCTACCCCTGCAAAATAGCCTATGCCTTTAAACTCGTTATTAGCTAAGCTACTATTAGCCGTTTCATAAAGACCTTGCGCAAAGATATTCCACTCTGGTGCGGGTTGGTACTCCGCTTTTAACACAAACGAGTTGTATTTAGCATCTTTTACTGGTGTAGCCGAACCATTATTACTTAATGGGGTATAGTTAAGCCTATCTAATTGGTCATTTGCCATCATATAGTCTAAAAATACCTGAAACTTAGGTAAGTTTAGTTTAGTACCAAGCATCACCAAGGTATTTGTATAGCCATCGGCTTCACTTTGCAATCCTACTCCCCAACGAGTCTGGATAACGCTATCAAAAAGATTACCATTCCAATTGAAGATATAAGCTAAAGGCGTATTGCTTGCCTTTATACCTATAGGACTACCATAGATACTTTTAAAATTATCATTGCGAACATCGGTAATTTGTAGGTTGAACTCGTGGTTAGGGTTAGGTGCATACGTAATCATTGCCCCGAGCATAAAGTTATCCATATTTTCGAGAAAATCTGAATATTCATAGATGTTCATCGGATTGAGGTCGAACTCATAACCACCCCACGCTTGGCACATCTTACCCACGGTAGCCGTCCATTTTTCATTAAGGCGAAAACCAGCGTACATCATATCAGTAGCGGTAGCTAGATTGTCTAATGAAACAGCTGCATTCGATTTGTTCAGACGGTGACGGAAGCGGTAAAATATACGTTCAGTAAGGTCGCCGCGCACTTCTAAACGCAACTGGCGCGCTTTAAACTTCGTAGTTAAATCAGCTTCTCCTATTCTTTCAGCATCTAAGCTAGTTTGAAAGTTGAAATACATATTAAATTTCTTACGCAAAGGATTTTCCATCTCTTCAGGAGGAACAGGCATATCTATAGAAGGTGGCGGTGGCGCCATACGCAGCTGGTCTATCTCCATACGCAGTTGGTTGATTTGTTCCTGCAAATCTTGTTGAGCAAAGGCAACACCTCCTACCAGAAGGCTCATTGCCAACAATATCTTTTTCATAATACAATTAGGGTTTAGTATTCATCAAAATATTTTTGTATCTGTTTCCAGTCTTTGGTTTTTGTAAGTGCTAACATCAGTAGCACACGAGCCTTTTGTGGATTTAGCGTTTGTGAAGCTACAAATTGATATTTAGCATCATCTACTTCAGCATCGAGAGTAGTAGCCCCTGTAGGCACACGAGAAGAACGCACAAACAAGATACCTTGCTCTCTGGCTTTTACTGCCAAATCAAAAATAGTGTGGTAAAGGTTACCATTACCTACGCCTGCGTGTACAATACCATCAAACTTAGCGTCCATAAAAGCCTTCATTGGCAATTCAGAAACGTTAGAATAGCTGTACACAATACCCACTTTTGGCAATTCTTTTAAGTTATCTACATTAAACACTGATTGGTAAGTGTGTTTGTTTTCAGGCATACGGTTGAAGAAAACTTTACCGTTATGGATATAAGCCAATTTGCCATAATTAGCTCCTTGGAAAGTTTCTACAGCGGTGGTATTAGTCTTGATCACATCTTTAGCATCGAGTACGATGTCGTTCATACACACCATTACCCCACGTGCCATAGCATTTTTGTCGGCAGCTACCGCTACAGCATTGTATAGGTTTAGCGGCCCATCGGCACTCATACCTGTAGCTGGACGCATAGCTCCTACCATTACCACAGGCTTTTTGCTGCGCACGGTTAGGTTTAAGAAGTAAGCGGTTTCTTCCATAGTATCGGTTCCGTGAGTAATCACTACTCCGTCGTAGCCTTCTTTGTTGAGCAACTGGTTGATGCGTTTGGCAAGCGTAAGCCATACCTCATCATTCATATCTTGCGAGCCTATCTTCACTATTTGCTCGCCACTTATATCTGCTAAGTTTTTCACTTCGGGTACGGCTTCTAATAGTTGATAAATACCGAGCTCTCCGGCCTTGTAGTTCGTCTCAGTATTTGATTTGCTCACACCAGCGATAGTACCACCAGTAGCTAAAATACGAATCTTTGGTTTTTGACCAAAGACTGCCACAGACATCATCACCAATAATGTAAGGGCAATTCTTTTCATTAATTTCATTTATAATCAGTTTTATGAGTTAAACTATATTTTTCTTAATTACATCAGCATAATTATCAGATAGCCTACCGCTATAGCCACTATAGTTGCTACAAAACCAGGCAACTGAAACGAGTGGTTCAGCACATACTTACCGATGCGAGTGGTACCGGTACGGTCGAAGTTGATAGCTGCTACCACTGTAGGATAATTAGGAATAAAGAAGTAACCATTCACCGCTGGGAACATTGCTACCATTGCCATTGGGTGAATACCTAAGGCAATACCTAAAGGGTAAAGGGTGCGCACGGTAGCCGCCTGACTAAACAAGAGTACAGACATTACAAAGAGAGCTACTGAGAAGAGGAATGGATACTGGGTGACGATTTGCTCGATATGTGTCTTAAAAAATTCGATATTACCAGCAAAGAAAGTATCGCCCATCCACGCAATACCAAAAATGGCTATTACAGCCTGCATACCAGCGATGAATACTGAACCTTTTACTGCCTTATTAATATCGGTCTTAGCAAAAATGAGCATCAAGCCTGCTGTAGACATCATCACTATTTCTATCACTTGCGTCATTCCGAGTTTTACCTGCTCGCCATTTATAGTAAAAGTAGGGCGCAAACTATCTATTGAACCAAACAACACTATTGACAGCACCCCTATAAGGAATATAATTACAGATGTTTTTGCACGTTTAGCTGCTTGAGGAGAAAGAGCCTCTTCTGACTTACCTTCCGCGTCTAACACCCCCTCGCGCAGACGGCGTAGGTACTCAGGGTCTTTCTCAAGAGGTACCCCCATAAAACTCACTGCTATAGCCCCTACAATCACTCCTACTAAAGTAGCAGGTATACACACCATTAGTATATTGCCTAAAGTTACGCCTTTATCGCCTAACAATTCAGCTGATAGGAGAGCGGCGGTAGCTGCCGAAATAGGACTGGCTGTGATTGCCTGTTGCGAGGCTATTACCGAGATAGAAAGCGGACGCTCAGGGCGTACTTTGCTATCAGTAGCTATTTCTGAAATAATAGGCAAAAGTGAATAGGCAATATGCCCTGTACCCGAAAACAAAGTGAAGAAGTAGCACACTACAGGCGCAAGAAAGGTAATCATAGCTGGGTTTTTGCGCAGTATTTTCTCTGCTACTTTCACCAGATAGTCTAACCCTCCGGCTGCCTGTAGGGTAGCTGCTGCTGTGATAACCGCTACTATGATAAGCATTACATCTATTGGCGGATTGCCTGGGGTAAGCCCAAAGCCAAACACCAAAACACCTAAGCCCATCATACCGAAGATACCAAGCCCGATACCTCCTACCCTCGCCCCTACAAATATAGCGAGGAGCACTATTAATAATTCAATATAAACCATACGTTTGTTGATTTGTCAATTTGTCGATTTGTCGATTTGCTAATTGGCACAAAGGTATAAATCTTTTTCGAAACAAAAAAGAAAAAAAGAATATTTTTTTAACAGATTTTGAGGTCTTTTTGACTTTTAGAACAAGCAATTGAGGTGTAAATTCGCTTTAGTTATCCTTCGCTTATTGTTCGCTCATCGTTCGTTTAAAAAAAAGTTTCGTTCGATGTTAGCTTTAGGATGCTCGTGTATGAACTCCCCCTTTGAAGAGGGCGGGAGAATGTTTATATATACATTTAACATCTTATGATAAAACATCCCCCCTGCCCCCCTTCAAAGGGGGAATGGGTAGTTATAACTTTTAATGCTTAGTTATAAATGCTAAGATATAACTATCAGAAAAACAAAAGCCAGCAGTTAACTGCTGGCTTTTGTCATTTGTTTAATTATATTACTATTATTATCAATTAATCAATTATTATCGATTATCGATACAAAGTGAAGTTGCCATAAAACTGGCGTTTGTCGTACAACTGATCATTGATTTCTATAATGTACCAATAATCTCCCGCTGGCATCGAACGTCCATCATACTCTCCGTTCCAGCCTTCTCCTGGTGCTAAGTTCGCTAAACGCCTACCATAGCGGTCAAATATGTAAATACGTGCATTCACATTATTGTCTAAGTACTTAGGCTTCCACACATCATTTTCACCATCGCCATTCGGAGTGAAGAAGTTCGGTACTTCTATATCGTGGTACGGTACCTCTAACGTAAGGGTTACCGTACAACCATTAGCGTCTTTTACCATTACCTCTACTATCTTAATACGTGTACCATCAGGTGCTATGCGTTCTGGATCGTTGTGGTTTATCTTATAAGTAGTGCTATCACCTCTATCTACACCATTGTAATAATAAGTATAGCCCTTCAGATTAGTAACCGTACCTCCTTTAGCCTCTACCTGTATCGTATTGATAGCTGTTGCTGAACTAGTGGTATCAGAAAGGGTGAGTGGCACATATAAATCAATGGTAAAGTTCTTACTTGCACTACAATGTCCACTAACAGGGCTCGTAGTATCGTAATGTACCTCAATAGTCTGACTCGCTATCGTTCTATCGAACTCATATATATAGCCCACATTACCCAATGTACGTACAAACGAGGTTCTTGTGGCTGTGCCGTTAAGACTATAGGTTATCTTGCTAAAATCAACCTCCGGACTGCGGAACTTAACCACCAAATAGTCTTTATAATCATTCGTATTAGCCTCGCAAGTGCCCTCTTTCTCTACGTAGTTCACATTGATATCTGGAAACTCTACCACTGTAAAGGTTAGCGTCTTAGTCATCACACAGCCGTTAGTATCTTTAACTACCAGTTGATAATAAGTATCCTTAGGACTTGGTGGCAAGTTATCAAAAATATCGGTAGTTCCCGTTACATCTCTATGTCCATTTATTTTCTGATTATTATCAGCTCTTACGATGTCGATAGTATAAGTACCTGTACCTCCTACAAGATTTTTAAGCTCTAACTTACCTCCATTCTGACCATTACAAGTGTAAAACTGTGAGTTGTCTTCGTCTATATCAACACTAACAGGTTGAGGATCTGTAAATGTAAAGGTACCTGGTAATGACACCATACAGTTCTTAGCATCATAGAAGTCTACTCTATAAGTACCTGGCTCAATACCCTCAAAAGTGTATTCTGAAGCATTCTTTTCAATGTTTTGTACTTCTACATTGGTAGCCACTGATATTAACTTATAGAAGTACGGACGAGTACCTCCTGCCAGATTGCTCATCTTCAGCTTACCATCTTTAGCTCCTACACAAGTGATAGGGGTCAGCTCAGTAGTTACACTTGCTATCTGTATGCTATCATAAGGATCAACAGTAACGGTACTTGAACCGGTAAACGAAGTACAACCTAATGCATCGGTTATTGTTATCTGATAAATACCTGGAACTCCTGGCCCTGCAGCATTAAGCCCCTCAAAATCTACTCCTGGTGTACCTGCTGGCACATCAGTTTTAGTAACTGCGGCTCCTGGTGTACCACTTATAGGGGTAAGCACTACCGTATAGGTTTGCTGTCCGCCACTAATAGCAAGTCGTACAATTGCATTTTCATTGCTACAGTCTACCGATACCATTTGTATCGCATGAATTACTTTTATCTCATCAGGATTTGATGGTATGATAAAGCGGTGTTTAGCTATCACACAACCTGTCGCATTCGAGGTAGCTTCTATATCATAAGTACCACCTTTTAGCAGACCGGTAACAGTCTTTGTATTGCCAGCCTCGCTACCTGAGATATTTGTAGGTGATGTTGAGCCCACTGAGGTTATCGTATAGGTAAAACCTGCCGATTGGTCGCCATCTGATAGGTCTCTATCGACTACCGATAGGGTTATTGCTCCATAGCCACTATGACAAATAGCCCTCACAGGATTGCTTGATACTATTGCAAAGGTATTAGGGTCTTTTACTGTATGTACCCCCATTATCTTACAGCCTGTTTGCTCGTTGAGTACCTCTATCGTATAGCCGCTGCCTCTTAGGTTCTTAGAGCCTGGCAAGGCTATGGTAAGACTCGGACTTGCCACTGTAGTAACCGTAGCAATACTATTGTCTGTACCTTGAATAGTGTAGCGCAACATTGTACCTGCTATATAGCCTGTAGTACCTACATCTATACGTATTTGTTCATCTACCGCACAAGTAGCCGTTACCGTAGTAGTAATACTTAGGGTAGTAAGCTCAAAGGCTGGGGCTACTGTTACACTTACCGTAACCGAACTACATCCAGCATTGTCTTTTACTAGTACATAGTAACTTCCTCCTGCTAAATCTGGCAAGCTATACTCTGTACCATTACCCAATAAAGTACTACTTGCCGTGCTATAGAACTCAGTAGTATACGGTGGTACGCCTCCTTTTATCTTCGTCACATCAAGTACTACCTTAGGAGTAGAAAGTCCTGTACCGTTTTCGCACTTATACTGTGTAGCGGTCAGTACTCCATCTTCAAAAGTGATAGGCTCTGGTGAGGTTACCACAGTATAAACCCCTGCTGTACAGCCATCTTGGTTTGTGATACGGATATCGTACTTCACACCTTGTGGAGTACCGTGCAAGCCTGTAAAGGTAGCCGAGTGTGTACCCGAGGTAGTAGGGGTTGTTGCCGTTACTGTTAGGGTATTACCCGTAGTAAGGTCGATAGCACTACTAATAGCAAAAGTATACGATTCAGTGGTTGAGCGTTTAGGCATGACTATATCTATACTACCTGTAGGAGTAGCTGTCAGTCCTAAATTACATTTTTCGTGATAAGGTTGTAATACTACGCCAGTCAAATCAATTGGGTCTGGGTCTTGTACTACAAACTCTTTCACTATAGGTCTACAATCTGCTGTCTCCGCATCGTAAATATACATACGGTAAGTAGCTGCTTGAGTAAAGGTTGCCGTACCAAGGGTTATCACCCCACCTGTTAATGCTGTATTTGTAGCAATAGTTGCCCCTGCTATAGCTCCGTTATCAAGACGCTCTAAGGTATAGCTGTACGTACCTGTACCCCCAGATACACTTACTGTTATCTGAGCGGTAGGTGTAGCACAACTCTTCAATTTAGTTACGGTAGCTGTAGCTGTAATAAGTGCCGTAGTACTAAAGGTAGTGCTGGTTGCACAACCATTTACATCAGTTACCGTAATTGTATGCGCTACTAACGGAGTTACTTCTACTTCAAATGATTGGTTAGCTACCGTCCAATTGATTGTTTCAGTCGCAGTTCCATCTAAGCGATAGAAATGAGCCCCTTGTCCTATCTGGCTTAAATCTACTCGTACAGGTATCTTTCCATTAGTATTATTATAAGCTTGACAAGCTAAGGTAGTAACAGTAGCTATACTTGGTATATCATAAGCAGTAACTGTAATGGTACTCATTTTCTGACAGTCAAAAGCATCTCGTACATACACATCCCACACGCCTGCTGGCATATCTACGTATTTAGATGCTATAGTAGTCTGAGTAAATACCGTAGGAACAGCACCACCTGCTGCTACATAATTATAAGTATAAGTAGCAGTACCTCCACTAATGCCTAACCATATCTGTCCGTCAGTTTTACAAGTAGCTTTCTTAGTAGCTACTGTAGTAATCTGCATCTCTATAGCCGAACGTTTGATTTCAAACTCAAATGAGTTTACACAACCACTTGGCGATTCTGTAAAGGTTATATAATACTTACCTGCTGGCAAGTGAGTGTTCACATTAGCTGGAGTGTTAAATGGTGATGTTACACTATTTGCTGCTACTGATTGATGGGTATCAGCTTTATAGATATTCCAACTCATAGCGGAGGTAGAACCATCGTATCCTCCCAACGTATAGGTTAATGTACCATCATTGCCTGCAGCACATTTAACATTCTGTACGGTTAAGGTAGCAGTTAAGCTTGATACACCTGGCACTGACGAAGCCGCTTGCTGTATAGTTCTACACTTAGTAGTCATATTATAAACTACAAAAGTATAGCGTACTCCTGGTGTTAGATTAGGAATAGTTACAGCTACTCCTGTACCCGATGCCGTAGCTAAGTACCAATTATCAGTATTTATACCATCAA
>NZ_KN390039.1:8041-14116 GCF_000213295.2 Capnocytophaga sp. oral taxon 329 str. F0087 | reverse complement strand
GAGGCATTCTCGAACATTAGTAAGCTGATAACGAGGCGATAAAAAAAGGCGTATAGCGTAAAAACCAGCACGTTTCTCGCGGTCTAAAACTTTTTTAATAAACGAATAGGCTACCCATTGCTCATTCTTAGCCAATGAAAAGAAAGGAGCGTCAGTAAGCTGCATAGCCATATTGCGCTCATCGGTTAAGAAAAGCTTAGTATCAAGTTTAGCTATAGCGGGCGAAGTGGTGTATTCGGTATTAAGTCCGCTAAAAGTGCGCTGTATCAAAAGATGTACTTTCATAGTGTTTTAAGGGTTTAGTAATTATCCGAACAGCCCACCAAAAATACCTTTCCCTCCTCCTACGATAAAGCTATCCGAAAGGACTTGTTCTACTATATTTCTAGAATATTCTTGGTTGTATTCTTTTAAGATTTTATCATAACACACTTCTCCTATAGAAAAAGGAAATACTTTTATTTTGAACTTATTACCGCTGTTTTCTTTAGCGTCAATGCAGTTGTTGAGCAAGTTTCTAAACTCTTCTCTTACAAACTCATCAGCTAAGTCCAAATCAGTTTTCGAATTCTGACCGTAGGATTTCTTTATCACATCAAACTTATTGACAACTATGTAGATAGCATCTGTTTTATCCAATATCTTATAGGTTTTAAACATATTGAGGATACTTACATAGATGTCGCTTTGGCTATACATATTGGCGTAATCTGCCTCCAATCGTTGTTGGTGCTCTAAGGCATCTAATACGAATATAAGAATTTTGCGATTACTGTTCTTCACATAGTTCACAAATCCTCTTACTTCTTCGTTTTCTAATCCTCCATCAAATATCTTAGCATAGTTCTCACCTGGTACTTCTACTATATTCAGTGGGTGGGCTTTTTTCTTATCATCTTTTAATGATATAGCTATATAGTTATAAGTACCCGAACCAGTAGGCTTGGGTAGCACACCTTTCTCTAAATAAGAAGTAATTTGGGCAGAATATTTCTCTCCCTCTATATTATAAGAATCGGGTATACTAATACCCATTTTCTTAGTGTAATAAAGCAGTCCTGAGAGCATCACCGATTTACCCGAAGCAGGAATACCTACAAAAAAGACATCAGTACGCCCTTTATCCATTTGGGGCAAGTCTTCTACGTTATAAAATTTAGTAATATTCTGATTTTGATAGTGCTTAAAAGAAGTAACTATCCGTTTGGGCACACCTGCCGCTTCTAAATCGTCATAGGTATAAAGCCGCTGATTGATTCTATCTATAATATCTTGTATCCCGACTTGTTGGGCAAGTACCTTCTGTATTTCAATAGATTTATCTGCAGTAGTTCTCTGATAAGTAGGAGCTACCGGAGCAGCTGCTACTGGGGCAGAAGGCGGAGGAGTAACAGGAGTACCAAAAATAGAAGCATTAGGGTCTGTATCCCAAATAGAGCCTTTAGATTCTGTATCCCAAATAGATTTTTGAGGCTCAGTATCAAAAATAGAACTCTGTGTTTGTGAGGCAGGTTCTTCAGTAGGGAGCGTAATCCCTTCGCGCTGGGCTTTGCGCCTCTTAAGCTCTTCTACTTTTGATATTTCAAGATGATAATTAGCAAACTCTTCAATGGTAATATCGCCTTGCTGCACAAACTGGTCTAGTTTATCTATAGTGAAAGCAGACGGATTACAACACTCCTGAAGTATTTGCATCTTTTTTATTCTGTTCATAGTATTTACGTGTTTTAATATTCTATTACTTTACCTGAGGTAGTATCAGTATCGTTTCTGTATACCCTTACTTTGTACAAGAAAAACGGAATAAGGATAAATAAGTGAATTATCACCACTGCAAGGGCAGGCAGTAGCCAGTTAGGAGGGTATTGCTTGTTGAGCTCTGTGAAACTATCAAGCGGCAACTGCATTTTATTTATAGATACTGGCTCTGGAGTTTTGTTTACAGGCAATTCTGATAGCTTTTTATTGAGCAACTCATAGCTATCAATTACAAACGTATTCAGGTTCTTATACTCGGTAGCTACTCTTAGTCTATTCCACTGCTGAAAGCGGCGTTGATAGTCGTTAGCCTCATTCACTCGTTTGTCTATCTCTTGTTGATTGTCTTGTATTTTGCTTCTGACGGCTATCAAGCGCGAAGCTACCAAATCATCTACATCTATATTCTGAGGGGTAGCCAACACCTGCGCATCTATGTTATAAGGGGCTGCCATCAGTTGGTTTTTCAATGTAGGACTCTTGCTCTTTACATAAGCGCGCAATTTATTGGTAAGCTGACTCTCAAAGTTCTGCATATCAGTCTTAGCACGATTGGCATATATATCAGAAAAAGTATTAATTTTATTTATCTTTTCGTTTACCTCTACTTGTACCTTGTCTTTAGCATTAGTTTCTATGTTAATTAAGTGAGTTAACGGCACAAAGCTAAAGATAGCTAACACTACAAATAACACCAATAGTATAGTAGCGGGCGACTTATATAGCTGGGTCACCATCTTCTGTTTGCTCTTCTTCAGTAGTTGAATAATGGCGTAATATAGCACTACTACTAATGCACTAATAGCTATACTTATCGGAAAATTACCTGAGGTAAAATATAGCAACCCAAAGAAATTGCCGATAAAAAGAATCACCAGAAAGATGAGAGATACTACATCTACAAAGGTAAAGTTGTCTTGTTTAAACTCTGTCATAATATTAAAAGGTTTTGTTGTACAATACAGCCAATTGCTGTTGGTAAATAGTGTTTTTCTTCAGTTCTGCTATTATCTGACTACTG
The DNA here is from genome assembly GCF_000213295.2 of Capnocytophaga sp. oral taxon 329 str. F0087. NCBI lineage: Bacteria > Pseudomonadati > Bacteroidota > Flavobacteriia > Flavobacteriales > Flavobacteriaceae > Capnocytophaga > Capnocytophaga sp. oral taxon 329. The sequence continues at coordinate 11,337 of NZ_KN390039.1, read as the reverse complement.
CTGAACTGAGGGTATTTGCTCTTTAGAGCTACCACAAAAGCCGTTACTATAGGCGCTGCAAAACTCGTGCCTTGTGTTATTTCTGTTTGATTGCCAGTGCTAGCTACCTTTATATTTTCCCCTTGTGCGTAAAGGGTAGTTAAAGTGCCGTAGTTAGAGAATTTTGATTTGCGATTATGCTCATCTACTGCCCCCACTTTTATAGTATTTTCAGCACGCTGCAGAGGGTCAAAGCCTGTCAGCATATTGTCATTACCAGCTGCAAGTACTATTATAGTTTTGTTTTTCTCTGAATAGGCAAAGAGCTCCTTCCAGAAAGTCTCTTCGTCTTTAGCCCCATTCTTAATAAATTCCTGCTGATAAGGCTCTGGTAGATAGTCTAATCCTTGCAAGTTGGCTCCTAACGATATGTTTACTACATCTGCTTGATTCTTTATAGCATAGAGTACCGCTTTTATTATGTAGGTAGAACTCATCATACCATTAGCATCAGCTACTTTTATAGGGATAAGCTGTGCCGAGGGCACTATCCCTTGTATATCAGCGTATTTATTGCCTACAATTATAGAAGCTACCGCTGTACCGTGATTGATTGGCAAAGGACTCACATCGGCACTATTGTCAGTCGCATTATAAGGCTTGAGGTATCTACCTGCTAACGAAGGGTGTTGCAGGTCGAACCCATTATCTATAACGGCTACTTTTATATGCGAAGTGCTAAGCTGTCGCAAAGGGTATAAGTTCTCTGCTTGCAGATAGCGATTGCTCTCTGTTGCTTGTTTGTCAAATAGAGCTTCGTCCCATACCAATAGGTCATAGGCAGGCATCTCTGTTTTTACTTTCTGTTTAAAAGCGGCTCTATCGGCATCAGCTACTTTTAGCTGCATATAGTTGATAGTGCTATCTACATAATTGATGCGATATTGGGTAGTATCAAACTTCTGGGTAAATTCCTGTACAAAGCGTTTTGCTTGATAAACAGTATCTTTAATAGCGAGATTTAGCAGGTCTGATACTATCTTTCGCCTGCTGATAGTATCAATTATTACCTTATCGCGATCTATAGGTTTAACCCTATAGTAGTTGCTGGGCAATGCTGGTGGCTGACTTACACTCCCTGCAGGAGGTGTAAAATAAGGTCGCCCACCTATCTCCCACTGATAACGCAAGAGTATTAAGAACCAAAAAAGGATACTCAGCAATAAAGCGAGGAATAGTATTAAATAATATTTAAAAGGATATTTATTCATCGGACTATTATATTTTTCAGTTATTCAGGACAACTAAGTTGATATTCCCACTCTGTACGAGTATCAGGTCCATATACTTCTACTTTGCACTCTTGCGGCTTGCCTTTTTCAGCTTTGTAGTAAAAGCTCAACCTACCTTCACCACTTACCGTATCAGCAGTACTTGCTACTACGTTACCATCGTAGTAAATGGTCAGCCTATCGGGCACGGTATACATTTCATAAGCTACGTATACTGTACCGGGCTTACTGCCAAGCAGGTGGGTAGTGGTAGTCAGTCCATAACCGCCCGACTCTACTGCCGCATCACAATTAACTACAGCTGGCGGAGCGGTACTACCATCAGTAGGAGGAATAGGATTCTCAGGTGTGTTAGGCTGTTGATAGTATGATGGAGGATAATTAACCTCGCATTTAGGATGCCACAAAAGGGCATAAATAAGCACCCCTAAGAGCAGGAAAAAAAGCAGGTAGTATAACCACCAATGACGGTAAAAAAACTTATCTTTCATAATCTGTTAATACATTAGTGATTTGATAAAAAAAGTAAGAGCTATCAGCACTAATAACAAAACGAGTAGCCAACTCCGATGTGCTGCAAACTCTTTTAGAAACTCTAAAAACGACCTTTTTTTAGGTTGTTCCAGCACAGGCTCTGGCTCAAAATCAATTACTTTCTCTTCTTCTACTGGCTGAGGGACTTCTTCTGGAGCTATAGGGAGCTCTTCAGGTGCTGGGGTTTCTTCTATTACCAAAGGTTCTTCTACAGGCTGCTCCTCAGGTATTTCTTCCTTCTCTTCAGCTATAATAGGGCGTTGTATTTGGTCATTATTAAACGCCCACCCCCATACAATACAGATTTGTTGCCCATTGCTGAATATTTTATTGTCTTTCTCACTAAAAACTTTTTCCAATAAGCCAGCCCAATTCTTATTATTAGGGTCAGGACTCTGAGCAAGACTCTGTATGTGCTTTTGCAATTCGTCTTTAAAAGCAAAATACTGGCGTTGTGCCTGTAGGTCAGTAGTTTCACGCAGCTGGTCAAAAGGCGAATACCAATCTACCTCATAATTATGCAGGATAGGCTTAGCCAATATATTTCTATACGCAGTGGCAATACGTGTGCGTATAAAGTTATTAACCAATTCATAAGTATTGAATAGGTGCTTATTGTCGTGCGAAATAGGCACGAATGAATCTGTAGAAAGAGTATAAAACTTGTGCATTATAGCGTCATATTAGGGTTGATAGGCAATATATTGCGAGAGCAACAACTTCAGCGCATTGTTCTCTGCTTCGTCATAATCTACAAAACCGCTATTGATAAGCAAAGAGATGCGCAATAACTCTATCCAGCGGTTGTATTTCTCCAAAGCTATCGTATTTACATCCATTTTAGTATTGTCAAAAAGATCTGCAATAGTAGCATCATCGGTGCTATTAGTGCGCATAAAGTAAGAGTGCGGATTATTCTTTATCATAGCGAGTTCTCTTATCTCTCTTACTTCGTTATCAGTGATAAACTGCATATCAAAATTATAGACAATATCGTTAATCAGCAGGGCAAAGGTTTCAGCCATAAACACTTCTTCTCCTTGTATACCTTTTATTTCCGACACTATATTGTCAAAAATTTTCACTAACTTTTCTACTATACCGCGCTTTTTGATAATAGTTTTATAATGCTCTGTTATTGCGTCTATATTACTCTTAGTGATGTGGTACTGCACAAAATCAGTATAAGGGTTTTCACTGATTTTTGCCTGCCAAGTATCAAGCATCAACTGGGTGTAATACACTGCCTTCGACTGACTTCTGATTGGCTTAAAAAGGTCGCTTAGCTGAATGTCAAAAGCTGCCAATTGCTGTGCAACCTCTTCCTTGCTGGTCAGCCACATTTGTCGTTTTAGTATCTCCACTACCTCTTCTTCTGTAGTTGCTTGTTCCAATTCTGGATACTGAGTATAGAGTATAGAGGCATTACTAAGGGCGTTATGTATTTGCTCTTCCACATCTATAATAAGGTGTTCATTCAGTAGGTTATAC
>NZ_KN390039.1:6788-7447 GCF_000213295.2 Capnocytophaga sp. oral taxon 329 str. F0087 | reverse complement strand
TAGGTTATACACCTCTATAGGGGTTACACTCAGTTGCTCTATAAACTTATTAAACAGCGAAAAATCTTGCCTTATCGAGGCGTTAAACTGAAACTGTAGTTGTGTAACCAACTGCATATTCTTAGTCCGCATAGCCTGTATATCATCCGTGTACAAGTAGGCCGAAAGCTCTGTTTGCAAATCTCTAAGTGTCTGGTTGAGCAGTGTGATATAATGATTTATCTTTATAAGGTTGTTCGATACCTTTTGCAGATTATTAATAATGCGTTCCGAACCGTCTTGGTTCACTTTAGCTGCGGCATCCCAAGCGGCTTGTGGGTCTTCAAAGTGTCGCTGTACAAAGTCAAATTCAGTAAACGAGCGTTTCAGCGCATTCATAAAATCCACCCTATCTGCCCGTAGTGCTGTCTCTTCTTTGTAAGTCTCAAATCCTTCAAAAGTATGTTTCGAGTAGTTGAAATCACGCAAGAGATACATATTGCTAAAGTAAGGCGAACCTACCGACCAATGGGTATGCCAATCTCTTGATTTGGTAACGATTTCTCCCTCAAAAATAGCATTAAAACGAGCTATCCATTTGTGGTTCAGTGCCGTATAGTCTGTTAAGTAGTTATTATCTGCCCCGTCTTTATAATATAGCTGTTCGTTAAAAAAGGTGT
>NZ_KN390039.1:0-6290 GCF_000213295.2 Capnocytophaga sp. oral taxon 329 str. F0087 | reverse complement strand
GTGGCGGAATGGCAGCATTAGCTAAGGTAAGAGTGCGCTTCTCTTGGGTATCTCCTATATTCTTGGCTATCCAGTTGAACAAAAGGTATGACAACTCATTAATTTCTAACTGCTTGTCATTATTGCAAAACAGTAAATTATTAATACTGTAGTCATCAGAATAACGGTTGAACAGATAAGACACCTTACCGCGTATAAGCATCTGCTTTTGGTTATCTTCATTAGCTATCCCTGCTTCTTCTATCGCCAAACGAGTGCGCGCCCCTGGGAAGTCCAACAGGTCTGAGTTTTCTAAGAAAGGCTTAGCGTGCACTAACTCAGGTGGTATAGAGAAGATAAGCTCCATTATCAGTACCGAAAGGTAATTAATATCTATGGTTACCTCTCTACCTGTAGCTGTTTTAATAACCGTATCGCGTTGCACTTTTCCTAACTGTTTGATGCGTTCTACATCCAGTATAGCACCTTCTTCGCGCAACACGGTGTCAAAACGCAAGTATGCTTCAGTAGTGTAGTCAAGACTGTGCAGTTTCTGCATCAGCTGGTTAAATATAGCGGTCAGATACTGATTCTTATTCCACAGCACCTCAAAGATAGCACTCCACTGAGTATAGTCAAACTGCGAAATAATTTTAGCTATGCGCTGAAAAAAGCGTGTTTCTACCAGCCCTTCAAATAGTATAGTGTGTTTAGAGAGGTGGTTGTCAAAATAGTCCTTTATTTCTAATATGTCAAACTCATTAAGATACTCTTGTTTAGGCGTTTCTGTCTGTAGTTCATAACGTTTGATATGTGCCTCAAGGTCGCGTTTAGAGATAAACGAACTTATCTTTTTCAGGTCTAAGAAAAAGGCGTCAAGTATCAGTATTAGTATATCTTTAGCGTTGAGTAAGCGTACTTTTAGCGGAAAGTCAGGATATTTAGTCTCCTGCTGAATAGTAAAGCGCGTTACTAATCCGGTACTTTCTTTACCTCCTGCTGGGTTGATACGCTGCAAAAAATCATATGCCTCTGCCCCATTTCTAATCTCAAAAGGTGTTTTAGCGGTGCTGAGTAGGTTTTTTATAAGGTACGACTTCCCCACTTGGCTGGCTCCAAAGAGTGCCATCACGGGTTTAGCGTCTATATTTTGCAGTATCTTATTAAAGGTGTTAGCTGCCGATTTTAGGTGCAGTAATACCTCATTGCGTTGCTCGTACTTCAAATTCTTTTCTGCCCACGCTACTGTTTGGGTTACTAATGCTTTCTTATCAGTGATAAAACGCTTTAGGGTATCTATATCTTGCTGACTATAATTTGTTTTCATAGTTATTTTGCATTAAGTATAAATTCGCACTTATCCAACCAATAGCCTTTTTCGTCTTTCAAGGTTTGGTAGTGCATTACAAAGTATTTATGGGGCTTCTCATTGCCTTGTGCGTCTTCTACCGACTCTATCCTAATCGTCTCTTTGCTCTCATCATAATCGCGTACTAACGACATTCGTAGCGGCAGATGCTGCCGTATAGCGTTCTTCTCTACCTCTATCTGGCGGAGTATATAGTCTTCAGTCTGCGTAGGATACTTACGGCGCACATAGGCTTCCACTTCTGCCTCATTAATACGTATGCTGTACAAATCGGCATAAGGATAGTTTTTCGCAAGGAATTTAGAATAGCCAAAGTGGAAAGGCAAACTGCTAACCATCAGTTCGTTTTCATTCTTCTTAGGCGATAGTATCATCTCTTTCTCATTATTCTTAAGGCATACTATATAGTCCGCAGTCGATATAAGCTGTTGGGTGATATGAGTAGTATCTATCTTTAGGTCTTTTATTTTGAAGAGCTTACCCGCCATTAGAGCTACAATAGCCCCCACACTTACTACGGTTTTAGGGTCATTTATAAAGCCGTTGCCATCAGCAAACGGATACCATCTGCCCACCCAATAATTATTGAGGTTTATGAGGTTACGTACCGAAAGGGTAAGGTATTTCTTAAAGAGAGCTTCAAAACTGAGCAATGAAGCTGGTTTACCCGACAATACCACAAAATCACACTGATATTGGTTAAATACCAGACATATTTGCCGTATAAGGCTATCAAATACCGAAGCTACTATTGTATTTACCTTATCAGCACTTATTTTCCAACGTAAGTCAAGCAAGCTAAAGTCGAAATGCTTCTCAAAATAGTTCAAAAGTTCTGTATTCTGAAACTTGCGCCCTATAATCTCCTCAAAAGTCTTATACTGAGGATTTTCATCTACCCGATTAGCGTTTTTAAGATACTCCAAAGCAATAGGGATAGCTACTTGTTGCACAAAGGCTTGGCGTATCACTCTCCCTTTATAGCTGATGTTATTAGCATCTTCGCCAAAGAAGTTGTTCAACCGCTCCGACATATTGCCGATGCCTTTGTTCCTTCCGTAGTTTTCTATAACACCTGTACAATCTTCATCTGCTGGACTGTTCACTTCACCCTCTATAATAATTTTCTGTATTAGGTCTTTCAGTAGGTCGTCTCCTGCAAATTTAAAACTATCCCAAAACAGAGGTGTAGGAGTCAGCAGGTCTGCATCTCTGCCATTTTCGCTGAGTTGATACTGGTTGATAAGTATATCTGTAGTACCTGCTCCTATATCTACCGAAGCTACTTTTAGTGTATTTTTCCCTTTGAACAAATAATTCTCTATCACATAGTTATTACCTTTGAGCTTCTTCACTATAAGGCTATAGAGAAAAACGAGCTGACAACAGGTAGCCTCGTCATAACTCCAATCAGTACGAGTGTCTAACTGCGATAGTTTTTTACTTATATCATTAGTCGAGGGGATTATTTCAGGCTTCTGAAACCAAAAATCCTCATAGTTCTCATCAAAGTAATAGGTAGCGTAATTCTTCAGTAGCTCACAAGCCTCTTCTGCTGCTTGTCGTAGGGCTACCTGTTCAGCTTGTATCATAGCTGTCGGACACGAGATAGTGATACGTTTCAGCGTGCGGGGCACCATCATCTGTCCGTGCTCCTCTCTAAATTCATAAGAGTTTATCTGGGCATATGCGTGTACCAATATCTCTAAAAACACAAACTTCATCAGCGATTTGCGCGAGAAGAGCGGCTTCGACATAAACATCTCATTGCCACGCACTAATTCACCATCCGTTTTAAGCTGATTAGTAATACCGTTTAAATATACTTTCTTAATATTGCGGTAGTCTTTAGGATTGAACTCCCATTCGCGTTCAGCAGGAGCATCATCCCAAAGATAGCGCTTAGGGCTCGAATTATAGGTTTTCAGCTCATAGCCCAAACTAAGGTCTGTTACCGAAGCATTAATAAGGTGGTCAGCCTCCCAACCTATGCGCACCAAGCTGGGCACCGTAAATTTCTTATTGTCCGAAGTATCATTAATATTGCCAAACTTCGATTCCGAAAAGATAACATTCATCGGGAAAGGTTCAGCATATTGCTTATCTGGTTGGGTATAATCTTGTATAATAAGTTTCTTTACACTCTCAAAATCAAACGAATTATCGTCTTTATTCTCAAAAAGAAGCGCACAAGTAGCCGAATTACCTACATCTATCACCAAATCCACTTCTTTTTTCTTCATTCTATCGGTGAAAAGTTGTATTTCAGGCATCTGCATCAAGCTATTCAACCATTTTATAAACAGCAAATACGAAGCTATATACTGTTTATAAGGTTTTTCTGCCCTCAAATCATCATTTTTACCATAAAATACCTCGTTCAGATAATCATTTATCCAAGGCGAAGCAAAATGAGGGTCAGCCAACACATTGGCTATATTCAGTACAGAGGGCTCTAACCTAAAGACGTTCTCATCTATGTTCAAACTCAGTTGCGGACTGGTCTTATCTGCCTCATTTTGTGCCAATAAGGTATCTACTGCTATAATAATTTTAGCAGTAGTAAAATCCTCATCACAATCTATAAAGATACGCACCCAGTCAGTAGGGTATAAAATATCTTTGTTGATAGCATTATCTTTAAAATAAGGTAGCGGAATCCATTTACGCTGAAAACTCTTAAGGGCTCTGCGCAAATTACCATCTTCATTAGCGTCTAACAGAGGCGAAAGTACCGACAGGTCAGTATTGTCTTTGATGCGTCCATTAGCTAAGAAACCTCCTTCATACAACTGTTGATAGCGGTAATAAAACACTTCGCCCCCTGTCGTATATTTGTACAGAGGGTCGAGCACGAACTCATCAGTATGATTGTTAAAAGGTTCGTGATAATATATTTTGTCTTCAGGTTTCTTACCAAATTCTTTATCAATCGCTGTCGAGAATTTGATGTACTGTATTCCTGAGTTAGCTATGAGTGAAATTCTTTTCATTTTGCCAATTTGCTAAATTGCTGATTAAAATATTTTCCGCTTGTATTTCTGCCAGCTGGGCGCTTCTCTATAGGCTTCACTGCAACCTATAGGTACGTATATCACCTCTATACAGTCATCGTTATAGCCAAAGTCGCCTTCTAATATGGGGGGTGTTCTACCTTTAAATATAAGTACTTTAGGACAGTTTTTACCAAAAATATATTCCCCTACAAAAGTCATTTTACTGGGGAAAATAATAGAATGCAAAAGCACACAATTATCAAAAGCATATCTATTAATAGTAAGAAGATCTAAGGGCAAGATTACTTCTCCTAACTGTTCACAGCTGTCAAAGGCATCTCTACCTATTGTTTTTACTTGGCTGAGTTGCTCATCTACAGCCATATTCAAGAACGTAATCTGCTTGTTAAGCCACTGTTGTAGTATCGTGCCGTCTGCATTTAGCACATAATCAGTAAGAGGTATATAGCTTTCTGCTGTAGAAGTAGCACTCGATTGCGTAGAGAAAGGTTGTGGCTCAGTAGGCGGTATATCTGGCAGAGGAAAGTTAGACGGAGTAGGTTGATGTGCGGTACTAAATGTCTCAGAGAGGGGCGCACGCCGTTTAGGGTCTTCACCATATTGGTTTTTGCCCCTTGTACCATCTACAAATAGTAGAAGAATAGGATTATAAACAGGCAGTATAGCTAACCATCCTGTCTGATCCATATCGTGTAGACGCTTCACACTTTGGGAGAAAAATATCAAAACTAAAAAAACACTAGATATGCTGCTCAACAAATTGAGTTCACCAAATATAGCAAGCAAGGAAGATCTAACGAAGTAACAAAGAATAAGAGTAATAGCAAACTCAGCTCTTCTAATGCGTCCTTCAAATGAAATGAGATTTGCAAACATAATATTATCTAACTAAATAGTTACTTGTTAATAGTTAATTATCAAATGTTTATGGTTTTATTTTCTCTAAGTATTCACACGCCTTAGTATTATAGCTTTTGCACGACTTTTCTACCCAATATACAGCTCTATTCACTGACCTAGCTACGCCTTTACCGGTGAAATAGCAAAGCCCTAATAACATCTGCGCTTCTTTATCGCCTTGTTCAGAGGCCTTTTCATACCAATAAACAGCTTTTTCGTATGATTGGTCTACGCCTTTGCCTTGAAAATAACAAGTACCAAGGTCGCGTTGCGAGTCTATATCGCCCTGCATAGCAGCCCTTTCAAACCATAGCACAGCCACTTCATCAGACTGTTCTACACCTTTACCTCTAAAGTAAGCATAGCCTAATAAACCTTGTGCCTCAGGGTAATCCTGTTCTGCTGCTTTCTGCCACCATTCCACTGCTTTCACATCCGACTGGGCTACCCCTTGTCCTTTGTAAAAACAAATGCCATATTTGGTTTGCCCTTCAGCAAGCCCCTGATTAGCAGCTCTTTCAAACCATTCAGCTGCCTTAGCATACGATTGAGTAGTACCTAAGCCTTTGTAGGTGAGAAGCCCCAATTTAGTCTGTGCTTTAGCATTCCCTTTTTTAGCGGCACTTTCATACCAAAGTACTGCTTTAGGGTAAGATTGGGGTACATTGTTTCCTTTTTCATAGCAAAATGCTAAGTAAGCTTGTGCATCTATATCGCCCTTGCTTGCTTTGGCTAATAGTGTTTTAATATCATCACGCTGTCCAAATGCACCCGAACAGCACAACAAGCATAGCAGTAATGCAATCCTTTTCATAGTATTTGTTTTAATTAAACCTCTCTCTTTCAAATTCTTAACAAAATGTATTCTCAATTATTATTTACTTCTTTCAGGGGCAAAAATACAATATTTAAATGATTTGACCAATAAAAAATAAACTTTTTTTATGAAAGTGTTATTTTTTTCTATTTAGACTCTCTTGCTACAAACGTTATTTTTTATATTGAAGCACCTAAAATCAGTTTAA
>NZ_KN390038.1:11764-13997 GCF_000213295.2 Capnocytophaga sp. oral taxon 329 str. F0087 | reverse complement strand
GTAGGGATAGGTGGGAGGCTTGGGAGTAACATCCCCCCTAACACATACTCCGCTGCGCTAGCTCGCGGACTTCCTTCAAAGGGGGAGATGCAACGGGCAAGCATACACGAACAATATGATGTAGGGACGGGTGGGATATTGTGCAAAAAAACTTTGCTAAAAGCTATAGTGGGTATTCCTATAGCTTTTAGCAAAGTTTTTTCCGAAGTTCTTTATCAAAAAATATTTCTACATTTCTATATCTCTTTATTTCTTTAGTTATCTCTTTAGAACTTGTTCAACGTGTAATAAATTAGAATGGGATTATCGCCTTTTTTGAAGGATTCGCTTTTCTTCTTATTGGCTTCAGAAAGAAATGGCATCTCTTTTAGCACTTCGTAATCATTTTCCCCTGGATAATAATACTTGATAAGCTGATCATCATAAAAACTATCAGGGAAGGCTAAGAAAGGAAGTCCTTGTTTGCTTTGGGCTATACCCCCTCCTACCATATTGCCACTGTGCTTATCGCGGTAAACTACAACATTGGCTGTTTTATTAGAAATAAAAAACACATTGTGATGAGTGGTTTCGATATAATCGCCTATACAATAGTTATAATTATGGTCGCGTATAGCATTTTCAAAAACACTAAAATCTTTGCCATAAATATACGAACGTGGCAGTTTGTGGTCGTAATCTAAAATAAACTCTGCTGCCAATTTGTTGTCTTTAGGGTTATATTGATAGATAGTGTCGGATATTTCGGCTGTTATCTTTACCAAATCGGCTACTCTATAAAGGTAACTTTTAGCCGAAAAGGCTTTGCTCTCTTTATCGGGTAGCGCTACCGCATTGAGCTTGAGGTCTTTATTTATAAACTGCAAACGGTAGTTGCTTTTGTCGCCTAAGTTTTTATTTTGCCCTACAAGCGATTTTAGCACATATCCGTCGGGGGTAGCTGCCATATTGAGAAAGCCTATAGGCAGGTATTTGAAACGAAGGAAATTGCCTTCTTTATCAAAAATAAGAAGAAAGGAACGTTTGTAAGCAATCAGTTCATTGGTTTGGGTATTAAAATCGATGTCATAAAGGCGATAGAGTTGTTCTGGCTTCTTGCCATTAGGAATACGCTTTACGAATTTCCCTTGCCGAGTGAAAATGACTATGCCCGACTCATCAAGGTCGTCCATAATATAGATGTGTTCGGCAGTGGTAACGACTTTGCGAATCTGCCCTAAACGGCTTTGTGCCGTGGTCTCTAAAGGTACGAAATTGATTTCTTTGAGTAGCGCTCCAAAATCGAATTCTTTGTCCTTTACTAAAAAAGGGTTTAGGTTTAAGTGTTGGGCTTGGGAAGTTTCTGCTGTTAGCACTTTGGTGTCGGCTAATTGTAGCACAGTAGTGTCGCGAAAAGGCTGTGCAAAGCTGGCTGTAATAGAGGCGGTAAGAAGCCCTAAAATGATTGGTAATTTCATACGTTTTTAAAAGTTTATAATTGAGCCGCAAATATAGTACTTTTTTCTAACTATCCTAACTATTCAGCCATTTATTTTTTTTGATAGTCTTTCCTTTTCTGATAAGGTAGGCGTGGTAGGCGCTGGGGATGTCGTTTTGCCAACGGGGGAGCAATAATATAATAAGAATGACATCGGTTTGGGATAATAGTCCCCAATAGATAGCTAACTGCAATGGGAAGCCGCCATACCCAAAACCAATAAGGGAGACAAAGGCTATGAGAAGGGTAAGTCCCCATATTTTAGAAAGGAAGGCGTGGGTGCAGGTCTCTTTGCCAAAGCGCAAAAAACTCAAACCATAGCAGAGGGCTTCCATAACGAATAGGGTTATAATCTGATAGCGGTAGGCTGTAATTAGGGCGGGATTGAGCCAATAGCAGGCTACCCCCACTGAGAGCCAGAAGACTAAATCGGTTTGGCTATCGAGGCGGCGCATCTTTACGGTGCTAATGCCCCTATGGCGGGCTATGATGCCATCGAAGATGTCGGATAGGAGTCCTACTACTATTGCGATGACAATAGCGGGGCGGGCTACGCTTTCGGGGGTGGCGTAGGCTATCCAGAATATAGTGGGAGCTAATAAAAAGCGAAACAGTATTAATATATAAGGTAGGGGCATCTTGTAGGTGTTAGGTTTTAGAATGTGATGCAAAAATCGTGCTAAAAGTGGGAGGGGTATTAACATCCCCCCTAACACATACTCCGCTGCGCTAGCTCGCGGACTTCCTTCAAAGGGG
>NZ_KN390038.1:0-11193 GCF_000213295.2 Capnocytophaga sp. oral taxon 329 str. F0087 | reverse complement strand
AGTGGGAGGGGTATTAACATCCCCCCTAACACATACTCCGCTGCGCTAGCTCGCGGACTTCCTTCAAAGGGGGAGATGTGACGGGCAAACGGGGGTATTAACATCCCCCCCAGCCCCCTTCAAAGGGGGAGATGTGACGGGCAAGTATACACGAAAAATATGATTTTATTGAATAAAAGAGAATACTTAATATACTGGTGGGTATAGTACTTTTTTCTGTTTTAAGGTCGATTGTTGGACGTTTGTACTTCGCTAATCCTTCGCTAATCCTTCGGTGATTGTTCGGTGTTCCTGTATCCTTCCTATATCGATTGTATAGGATAGGTGTATTTAGAAAAATTTTCTAATGATGCCCCATAACTTCACTTAAAATAATCGCTCCTGCCATCGCTACATTGAGGCTCTCGGTGCGTTGGTGTTGGCTAAAGCGGGGAATCGTAATCACCTCATTGGATAAGGCGCGTACCTCTGAACTGATGCCATTGGCTTCGTTGCCTAAAATAAGTATGCAATCCTTAGGGAAAGTGGCTGTATAGAGGTTTTCGCCCTCTAAATCCATTGTGTATACAGGGAGCGCTGTGGTGGTTAGAAAAGCGGCTAAATCGAGGTAATGCACTGCTACGCGGGTAAGCGAGCCCATAGTGGCTTGTACCACCTTGGGATTGTAGCAATCGACCGTTTGGGTGTTGCAGAGTAGGGTTTCGACTCCGAACCAATCGCATAGGCGGATGATAGTGCCCAGATTGCCAGGGTCTTGTACATTGTCGAGTGCTACAATAACGCCCTCTTGCAAAATGCCTTTGTGCTTAGGCTGCTGAAAAACGGCTAAGCCCTCATCGGGGTTTTGGAGGGTACTGACCTTGCGCAATTCGTCTTTGCTAACAGGTGTAATAAGATGCTGTGGCACGCTGGTAGTAAAGGCTTCAGTAGCGATAAGCAGCTGGGGGGTGTAGCCTGCTTGTAGAAATTCGTTGATACTTTTCTTGCCCTCTACTATGAAGAGGTTCAGCTCGTTACGATATTTTTTGTGGTGTAACTTCTGAATTAATTTTACTTGATTTTTGCTAAGCATAAATATATTATGTAATTTTGAGCCCTAAAAACAATTATTTGTGAAAAAGGCGTTTTTTCGATATTCGTTTATCAGTGGGCTATGTGTTTTGCTCTGCTATTTGTCGGCTTGTGAGGCTACTAAACGGGTGGCTGCCGATGATTATTTGCTGCGCGAAAACAAGGTTTATGTGAATGATGCCCTTACTGATGATGCAAAGGTAAACAATTTTATCTTTCAAAAGCCTAATTCGTATATTTTAGGGTTGCCGGTGAGTTTGTATATTTACAACTGGGCGAACCCTCATTCTGAAGAGGAATTTGTACAATGGCTTGATAATCACCCTCGTTGGCATCGATTTTTGAATGGCTTCCTCTCTAAAAAGCAGGTGGGGAGGTTGCAAGAATCTTTTTTGGTGTCGGGTATTGACCACCAGCTACAGAAGATTGGGGAAGCCCCTGTGATACTTGATACGGCACAAGTGCGGCGGTCGACTAAGCAGCTGGCGGCTTACTACAGGAGTATTGGCTACTTTAACGCTAAGGTGGGCGATAGTATCCGCAAGCTGACGAAGACTGAAAAGCGCACGGCTATTGTAGATTACTACATACAAACGGGCGACCGCTATTATATAGACAGTCTGAAGACGGCTATCACATCGCCAGAGATAGATTCGGTGTACCGATTGCACCTTGATAAGACGCTGCTAAAACAGGGAGCTCCGTATCAGTTGGCGGACTTTGCTGGGGAGCGTACGCGCCTCTATACGCTTTTCCGCAACAAGGGTTTTTATACTTTTCAGCAGAGTTCTATCAATTTTGAGATAGTGCGCGACACGGTGCATAAGCAGAAAGACCGCAACCTACAGGTGAGCACTAATATAGGCGACCTGATAGAGCGCGATGGTGATGTGGTGACTACTAAGAAATATAAAGTGCATCATATCAATAAGATACGTATGTATACTGATTATGACAGTCAGACGGATAAATCGGCGCTTGATTCGATAACTTACCGCGACCTAATTATCTACTACAAGGATAAGCTGCACTACCGTCCGCGGGTGCTTTGGCGTGCTTCGGGCTTGCGCCAAGGACAGCTATACAGCGATACTGATAGGGGGAATACTTATAAGCAGCTAAACAATCTGCGCGTATTTCGCTACCCGAATATGGAGTTTAAATATCCGGCTAAAGATACGCTAATGAACAAGTTAGACGCGAATATCTATTTAAGTCCGTTAGATAAGTTTTCGCTTAGGCTGACCAATGAGATAAAGCGTTCGGAGATTGAGGCAATAGGTTTTGGCGTAGGTACTGCTTTCTCGGCGCGCAATGTATTTAGAGGGGCTGAGACGTTAGAACTGAACCTACAGGGTACTTTTGCTTCGCAGCCTTCGCTGAACGACTCGCATTTTTTTAACACCTCTGAGATAAGTGGCGATGTGAGGTTTATCTTCCCTACTATTCTCTTTCCGCTGAATACACGCAAGCTGATTCCGTACTATATGACTCCTCAGACAATATTGCAGGCGGGTATGAGTTATCAGACGAATATAGGCATTGACAAGCGTACCACGTCGGGGTTATTGCGCTATGTATGGAACCCACGTGAGCAGAAAAATAAGGTGATTTTTGACCTTATCAACGTGCAGTACGTTAATAATATCAATCCGCGGAACTTCTTTAGTATCTACCAAAGTACGTACGAACGGCTGAACGATATATCGAGAAAGTATCATTTAGGAACGGCTTATGTGGATAGTAGAGGTAATCTGACCCCAAGAGAGGGTACTTTTAGGTTTTTAGGAGATATTTTCAACCGAACTATACCCGTACAAGCAGAAGATGTGGTACCGCTATTAGGTATTTTAGAGCGGTACAACCGGATTACGAACAACGACTTTATCGTTTCGAGCAGTTATACGTATATTTTCAACAGTAAATCACAGTTTTTTGAGCGTGACTTCTCGCAATTCCGTATAAAAGTAGAAGCAGCAGGCGGTTTGCTCAATACTTTGGCTTCTACTTATAACGTAGTGAAGACGGATAATAACAAAAATAAGATTTTTGGGGTTGAATACGCTCAGTTTGCTAAAGGAGAGCTGGATTTTATTAAGCATTTCCCGATAGGAAAGCAGAATTCGCTGGCTTTTCGTTCGTTTTTTGGTATAGCGGTACCTTATGGCAACTCTGATAATATACCTTTTTCGCAGAGTTACTTTGCAGGAGGAACTACCGACAATAGGGGTTTTAAAGCCTATCGTTTAGGGCCAGGCGCAAGTCAGTCGGTATTTGATTATAACGAGGCGAATATGAAGCTGACGCTGAATTTGGAGTATCGTTTTCAGATGTTAGGGGCTTTTAAAGGGGCTCTTTTTACGGATGTGGGGAATATCTGGAATGTAGCTGATAATACGCCTATAGCTGATAATAAATTCGTAAATTTCTCTTCGCTAAAAGATGTGGGGGTAAGTACGGGCTTTGGGCTACGCTATGATTTTAACTTTTTTGTAATTCGTCTTGATATGGGCGTGCCGACTTACGACCCTGCTTACGAGGTTGGAGACCGATGGATTAAGAAGTTTAAAATGAAAGATGTGGTGTTTAACTTTGGGATAAACTATCCGTTCTAAAGACGAAAGACAAAAAAAGAGGCTGTACAGAAGTTTTGTACAGCCTCTTTTTTTGTTTGTAGTTTATGTGTTAAGAGAGTCCGGAGATGATGCCCTCATCATCTATATCCATACCTTCGGCAGCGGGTACGCTAGGTAAGCCCGGCATACGAACGGTATCACCCAAAATAGGGATTACAAAGCCTGCTCCTGAAGCGAACTCAAACTCGCGTACCGTTACCTCGAAATCAGTAGGACGTGCGAGCTTTTTCTCGTCATCACTGAGTGATTTGGGCGTCTTGACGATACAAACCGGTAATTTATCAAAGCCTAACTTGTTTATCTGCTTAAGCTGGCTAAGTGCTTTGCTGCTGTAATTGACCTTGTTTGCACCATATATCTTAGTAGCTACGGTAGTTATCTTATCCTCTATACTTGCCTGGTGAGAGTACAATGGCGCGAAATGGCTTTCGCCACTCTCGGCTATAGCTACTACGGCACGAGCGAGTTCTTCAGTGCCTTTGCCTCCTTCACTAAAACCTTTGCTAACCACTGCTTCTACTCCTTTTTTGGCACATACTTCTTTTACATAAGCAATCTCCTCCTCGCTATCGTGTGGGAAATAGTTAATGGCTACTACTGCTTTAAGTCCGAAGTGTTGCACATTTTCGATGTGCTTTTCTAAATTAGCAATACCAAGTTTCACTTTTTGCAAGTCGGGAGTGTTGTATTCCTCTTTTTTAGCGCCCCCGTGATGACGCAACGCGCGGATAGTAGCTACTACTACTACTGCATCAGGGGCTAAGCCTGCTGATACACATTTGATATTAAGGAATTTTTCCGCGCCAAGGTCTGCCCCAAAGCCCGCTTCGGTAACTACATAATCGCCTAATGAAAGTCCCATTTTGGTAGCTAATACCGTGTTTGTACCCTGCGCTATGCTAGCAAAGGGACCGCCGTGAAGGATAGCGGGATTATTCTCAAGCGTTTGTACAAGGTTAGGTTTGATAGCTTCTTTGAGCAAGAGTGCCATAGCGCCTACTACGTTAAGGTCTCGAGCGAAAACAGGAGTGCCATCGAACTTCTTGCCTACATAGATATTGCCTATACGCCTTTTGAGGTCAGAAAAGCTCTCTGAAAGGCATAATATGGCCATAATCTCGGAAGCTGGAGTGATATTAAAACCGTCTTCGCGAGGTGTACCATGAGTGCTGCCCCCTAAGCCTACCACTATATGGCGAAGAGCGCGGTCGTTCATATCCATTACGCGCTTCCAAACTACCGTACGCGGGTCGATACCGATGCTGTGTGTTTTGCTTTGTATATTATTGTCAATAACAGCAGAAAGAAGATTATTAGCCTTCTCAATAGCCGAAAAGTCGCCAGTGAAATGTAGATTGATATCTTCCATAGGCACTACTTGCGAATAGCCCCCGCCTGCCGCTCCGCCTTTGATACCAAATACAGGCCCTAAAGAAGGTTCGCGCAGTACGGCTATAGCTTTTTTGCCTATCTTATTGAGCCCCTCAGTAAGCCCAATGCTGACAGTAGTTTTGCCCTCGCCTGCAGGGGTAGGAGTAATAGCAGTAACGAGTACTAACTTGCTGTTTTTCATCTTCTCAGGATTGATAAGATGCAGGGGTAGCTTCGCCTTATACTTGCCATAAGGATCGAGGTTGTCCTCACTAATATTTAGTTTCTTGGCTACCTCTCTAATAGGGAGCATCTGTGCCTTTTGGGCAATTTCTAAGTCAGTCATAAACAATTGAGAATTAATAATTTTGTGCGACAAAAGTAGTGATTTTAGTTGGATTTTGCAAACAGAATACAAGTAGGTTTATCTACCTCAATTTCTTGTGAGGTTTCAGTAAGTTCTCCTGTTGTTTCATTGCGTTGAAAAACCTGAATCTTGTTGTTGTCGCGACAAGCAACCAAAAGGTATTTACCATTGGGAGTTATCGCAAAATTACGAGGGTGGACGCCTGTGAGTTGGTAGCCTACTTTGGTTAAAGTACCTTTCTTAGGATTGATAGCAAAGATTGCTATACCGTCTTTCTTCAGGCGGTGTGAGGTATATAAGAAACGCCCATCGGGGCTGATATGTATATCGGCACTGCCACACCCGCCACCTTCATCAGCTATTAAGCGCTGTACCTCTTTCAGTTTACCCTTGCGATAGCTGAGCACCACACATTCGCCCCCTAATTCGTTAATAAGGTAAGCAAAATGACCGTCTTTACTAAAAGTAAGATGACGAGGCCCTTGCCCATCGCTCACCTGATAAGCTACTTGTTGAGCGGTGAGTACCTCAGCCTTTTTGCTAGCTTTCTTGTTGTAACGAAAACGATACACGCGGTCGTTGCCCAAATCGGTTGCTAATATATACTTTTTATCAGGGGTGGGAATAATGCAGTGAATATGAGCTACGCGCTCAGGAGTGCGCCCTGCAAAAGCTATGTGTTGCACCTCTGCTTGTAATCTCCCTTCTGTATCTAATGAGAAAACACTGGTATCGCCCCCAGTGTAGTTAGCTGTGATGACATAGTTACCATCACTTACAATATGACAAGGGTCGGCACCTGCTCGTGGCAAGGCATCTTTAGAAGCCGTAGGTCGAAATACAGGATTGCTTAGCTTTGCTTTGTTTTCACTTAAATCAAACGAATACGCCCCTTGTCGCCCGTCGTTATACTCGCTTACTGCATATAGCCGTTTCCCTTCAGGCGATAAGGTTACAAAGGAAGGATTGGCTGCTGTTGCAGTGTTCAGCAACTCAAAAGTACCATTCTCCTGATTAAAATTATAAGTATAAATACCTTTAGAGTTACCTCCTTCGGTATAAGTACCTACATACATCGTTAAGTTATTAACTTTTCCGCCTTGCGCAAAAGAGTGAAGACTAACGATTGCTCCTAACAAAACCAAAAGTATTTGCAATTTCTTCATAATTTCTAATTTTGTGTGCTATTAAAAAATTGTATTGTGTGTTCTATTTGTTTTTTGAGGGTAGTTGCTTCCTCTTCTGCTATAAAATCAAGATAATCTTTAAATATAGAAGAATGATAACGAAGAGGTTTCTTTTTCCAAAGTGAAGTAGCTAAAATAAGTTCAATAGCAATGATTTGCATTACATTTTTGACTATTTGAGAGCATTTTATAGCCGAACTACCGCCCATCCCCTTTATATCTATCGTTTTTTCAAAGAGTATAGGACTTTCTATACTAGAAGGAGTAGAAAGACGGCGGTTTTCATTGAGTATTCCCTCTATAATACGCTGAAATATAGGGTAATCAATCTCTGTCTCTATATCTTTCCCAACATTAGAAAGCAAGTAAAACACACGGCGTTCAGAGATGTTGCCTAAGCTGGTGAGCGTGATACTGAGAAAGTCCATACTTAAGGAAAGAGGTAGCGTATGCGAGTTGCCCCCAAAGATAATTTCGCCTTGTTCAGGAAAGAGAATAGGGTTATCGGTTACGGAATTTATTTCGGTTTTTACTACCTTGCGAATAGCAGCAATAGCCTCGCGTACGGCTCCGTGTATCTGAGGAATAGAGCAGAAAGCTTCTGGCATACTCTGAAAATCTTCAGGACTATCTACTAATGTACTGTCTTTTAGCAGCGTGCGCAGGTGTTGTGCCGTCTCTACTAACCCTTTGTGAGGGCGTACTACCTGCATCAGTTCTGAGAAAGCCGATAGGTTACCCCCAAACACTTGAGTAGAAACTGAAGCTACAAAGTCCGCCCACTCTATAAGCTTAAGCGACTCAATAAGGTTATGCGCACTATAGGCTGTGGTAAGTTGCGTGCCGTTGAGCAACGCATCTACCTCACGCTGACTAAGAGGTAAGGGCTCCCAGCCATATTTAGAAGCCAACTCCTGAGCTGAATAGATTTTGTTTTGGATACATACCTCGCCTTCGCCTATAAGAGGTAGCGAGAGATGCGCTAATGCGATGCGCTCATCAGGAATATCCTTAGAATAAACCACAGGGTATACCCCATTGTTGAAAAAGTCAATAAGACGCTGTACTAAAGCGAGACGTACCCCACTGAATCCGTACGAAAAAGATTGTATTTTGAGAAACAGCATTATCCTCACTAACTTACAAGGCAGGCGTTCGCCTATTCCACAGGCATAATGCCTCAGTTGGGTATAGTGCTGCTCTGTTGCCTCGCTCAATGAGGTATCTTTCACCTTTTCAGTAAAGAAAGTATGACACTTTTCGATGTTTAGCACCGCCTCTTCAGAGAGTTTGAGCTTCACATCAGTATTGATAATTGTATCTAACTGCTCCAAAAGGAGTACTTCATTAGAAATATAATGTACCATCTCTATAATAGCTTCTTTAGTTTTTTGATAGTAACCCTCTGCGCTTTACTACAGCACTTAAAAAAATAAAAAATGCCAAGAAATACGCAATGCGCGCAATGTAATCACCCATACGCACGTAAAAAGTAACTTCTTCATTAAGGGCAATAGTACCTTTCAGACTGCCCTGCACACCATAAGGTAGAGTTTGCAGTACCTCGCCACGTCCATTGATAAACGCCGAAATACCCGTATTGGCACTGCGCACTACACTGCGACGCGTCTCAATAGCACGCAAACGGGTATAGCTGAGCAGCTGTTTATGCCCCTGTGTATTGCGCCACCACGCATCGTTGGTGAGAATAGCCAAAAAGTTAGCGCCTTTCTTGATATAATCGGTTACGAACTCGCCGTAAATCGTCTCATAGCAAATAATAGGAGCCGCCTTACCCTCAGTCCCTACCCCTGCAAAAGCAGTACGCTCTGGCTGAGTAGTCTTAAGCGCCACAGTACCACCCAAATTGATAAGCGTCTCGCCTAATATAGGCTTTAGCACTTGCTGATAAGGAAAATTCTCTACCGCTACCACCAATTTACTCTTGTGATACAAAGGCACTTCAGGGCGACTATTAAGCAGAAAAGCCGTATTATAGTCGTTGTACCATATATTATATTGGGGTAAGTAGTTGCTTTGCGAGGTAGTATGCGCCTTATCAGTAATGAACTCAATCATAGCAGTACCCCCTACCCAATTGAGCTGAGGATAACGATCTACCAAAGTGCGCAATATAGCCACCTCTTGGGTATAAGGCAGTTCGTGTAGCTTCACATTATCAGCAAATACAGTCTCTGGAGTAACGATAAAATTCACTTCTTTATCCATCTTCACCTCAGCCAATTGTACTAATAATTGCGCTACTTTAGCATTACTAAAGTCATATTTCTCTTGATAAGGGTCGATATTAGGCTGCAAAGCAATAGCTTTGATAGTCTTTTTGCCCTCTTCGGAGTAGTTTTGGTATTGAAAATACGAAATAAGCACAGGTACAGCAAATAGTAGCATCGCCCCCCCTACCCTTTTAGCAAGTAGCGGACGGTTTTTATCCGATAAATAGTCTTTTACCCCTATAAAAAGCGCTATATTCACCAACCAAACCCATAGCGTACCCCCAAAAGCACCTGTATATTCGTACCATTGTATCCACGTTATTTGTTCAGAAAAGACATTTCCTAAGTTAAGCCAAGGCCAAGAGACGTCCCACCACAGGTGAAACTTCTCAAAAGAGAGCCAAATGCAGACCAAAAAAACAAGCGATACTTTTGTTGAAAGCCTTTTAGCCACAAGGTGATACAACAAAAAGGTAATGGTCATCAGCAAGGTATTAGCCAAGATAGCAAAGACAGCCCCTATTTGGGTGGAATACCATATCCACCAAGTAGTGGGTATATTCCACACCAAAAAAGCCAAATAGCTAAGGGCAAAGACCTTCCGCTTGGTGTGCTGATAGCGTGTTCTAACGCGAGATTCCATCAACAACAAAGGCACTAAAGCAATGAATATCAGAGCAGTAAAGCCATAAGTAACCCACGCCCCAGCAAGCAAGCCCCCAGACAATAAGGCTAATAAAATATTCTTTTTCATACGATTTAAAAATACGTGCCAAAAGTAAGCAATTATTAGTTAATGCGCAAATTTGTTTTTCAGTAAGTTTTTAATAACCAAAGCACCGCTTAACATTGTGTAAGCGGTGCTTTGGTTTTAAGGTTGCTATAGGTTATTTAGCAGTTATATAACTCTGATAAGTAGGGAGCAATGCTTTGTAAGCAGCCACACTACTTGCAGGCACATAGATATGCTGAATCCTATTTTCTGCAAAAATAGTGTTATTATCCTTATTACTTTTTAGCGGAGGGGTAGTCCCTTCAAAAGTAATAGTAGTAAGACGATTATTCTGAAAAGCATTTTCTTTTACTTCTTTAACAGTAGCAGGTATAGTAAGGGTTGCTAATTGATTGTTGCCGAAAGCATTTTTGCCAATTACTTGTACACTATTAGGAATACTAATAGATGTTAATTTGCCAACAAAAAAAGCCTCGTCTTCTATAGTAACCACCGAATTAGGTATGGTAACTGTAGTAAATACATTTGCTTGAAAAGCATTCTTAGGAATAACAGTAATACTATTAGAAATAACTACAGAATTCGAATTATTGAATGAAAAAGCTCCTTCACCTATACTTACTACATTGTTAGGTATTATAATAGAACTTAACCCTCTATACTTAAAGGCTTCTTTGCCAATATGAGTTACTTTATTAGGAATATTAATTCTTATTTCATACATAGTAGACTCTACAGTGAAGAAATCATTAGCAAAAGCTCTATCACCGATAGTTAGCAAGTTGTCGGGCAAAACAACAGTTATCAACTTTTTCTTATCCTCAAAAGCATAGTTGCCAATAGCGGTTACATTTTTCAGCACTGGGTCAGCCTGCATATTTAAGTTTTTAGTCTTATTATTTTTCCACTTTATCAACGTTTTACCATCAGGACTTAGCTCATAGTCTGCAGCAGTAATAGGTTGGTCTGGCTCTTCATCATCTTCGTCATCAGCTCCTAATCCTATATAAGTAGTAGGCCAACTAGTAGCGGTTTTAGGACCGTAAAGACGTTTGTTTACGGTATCTATATACCAATCGCCTTCATTACCTTTGTCAGCATCCGGAGCGCCACTGCCAGAATGAATTTTAGAGCCCGACTGTCCTGCGGGCGCACCTTTTAGGCTTACAGGAGTGCCCCAGCCCTCAGCGGTCTTAGGCCCATAAAAATCATAGACAGGAAGTCTCAAGTAATAATCACCTACACTACCCAAAGTAGCGGTAGGAGTTTCAGTACCCGAAAGGATAGTATTACCTTTTTGTACTTCTACAATTGTTTTTTCTTTGGTGCAGTTCACTAATGCTATAGGAGCTGCTATCGCCATCGCGATATAAATAAAATTCTTCATTTTTCTAATGTTTAATATTTTCTTCTTCTGATTCAAAAAGAACTTTTAATGACCAGATCATTTCAATAAGTTCTTCAAATAGCTTTACAATATCAATTACCTTACTACATATAAAGAGTTTTTTTCTTGGAATCCCTAATCTTTTAGCAAGCTCATCTAAATCAATCCCTTCCCCACCATTAGTTGCAGGCAAAACGATTAAAGCAA
>NZ_KN390037.1:0-13589 GCF_000213295.2 Capnocytophaga sp. oral taxon 329 str. F0087 | reverse complement strand
TAAAATAAACTAACCATTTAAACTTACATTTTATACTAGTAAAATATAATGTAAATGTAGCAGAATGTAAGAATTTGTTGTAAATCCTATGTCTATCCTCATCAGAAATAACCTATTTATCGAAGAACTGCCAACAGACTACAGTGGGAAGCTGTTAGAACTCGACCCTTATATTGCAGCGCTAAATACTTTTTTTGATAAGTTAGAGATAGAAATATAGAGAAAAACACTATATTTTTAAAAGAGTAATTACAATTTTAAACAAAAATAGCAATTCTTTTGGAACTTTCCAGAGGAATTGCTATTTTTGTAGCCTAAAAATTGAAGCACTCTTAGCTATGAAAAAGTTTTATAGTACTCTCTTCTTATCATTGATAGGCTTTATCTCTTTAGCACAAGTAGCGGTGGGAATAAAAGTTAATAATCCGTTGCTTTACGGCAGTAGCCCAGGGGCTTTTGAGTCGAATAGCGGACTGGAAATTAGTCGCTCGGGCAATTGGGGCATTATCAATGCAGGGGCTTTTGTGCGTATCCCCCTAAAAAAGCATTTAGCCCTACATACCGAATTGCTCTATAAAAACGAAGGGGCAGGTTACCACTACAGCTCTGTGCAAAGCTCTTATTATTCCGGTCATTTTACCTATACTTATATCGATATGCCTGTTTTGCTGCAGTTAGAGGGCAAACGTATGTTCAGAGGGTTCTTTCAGATAGGGCTTTCTCCTAAATTTCTGCTCACTGCCACTCATAGTGCTGAGAACCTATTTTTCGACCGCACCACTGATGTATATTCAAAATTTAACAGGGTAGTACTCGCTGCCCATATTGGCGGAGGGATAATGTGGAACCTCGACCGAGTGGTGCTGATGGGCGATGTGCGTATCTCGCCTAACCTTACCCCTATCGCTGGGCGTGTATACGATGTTAATTTTAGCAAAGCACGCAGTCTTTCTGTGACAATGCTCTCCTTCTCTATCGCTTATAAACTGACTAAAAACTAAAATAATTAATGAAAAAACTCAAGTTCCCAACTCCTTATACTGTGCTAATGCTGGTAATTATTTTAGCAGCAGGCCTTACTTTCTTACTGCCTTCAGGGGCTTATAGTTCTTTGTTATACGACAAGTCGCAAGATGTTTTCGTCATACAGACTGCCGACAGTTCTTATACAGTACCTGCTACCCAAGAGGCTTTAGACAGTAGGGGCATTAGCATTCAGCTGAGCAAATTCAAAGAAAACAAAATCAAAAAAGCTATTTCTATCCCCAACACCTACGTACCTCAGCACGGACATCCGCAAGGGGTGCAAGCTGTGCTCTTTGCCCCTATCAAAGGGATTTACGATAGTATAGAGGTGATTCTCTTCGTATTAGTACTAGGGGGCTTTATAGGGGTATTCAACAGTTCGGGAGCTCTGAATATGGGGGTGGGCTATCTGGCGCACTTGCTAAAAGGCCGTGAGGGGATTCTTATCATCTTGCTCACCACTCTCTTAGCGCTGGGGGGTACTTCGTTTGGTCTGGCTGAAGAAACTTTGGCTTTCTACCCTATGCTGGTGCCTATCTTCTTAGCAGCGGGTTACGACCTTATAGTGCCCTTGGCGGTGATTTACATAGGCTCGAATGTAGGCTCTATGGCATCGACTACCAATCCGTTTGCGGTGATTATCGCCTCGGATGCCGCAGGGGTAGACTGGACTTCAGGACTTTATGTGCGCCTAACAGCCTTAGTGCTGTGCGTGCTTATCAGCATTATTTACATCATCAGGTATGCCGAAAAGGTAAAGAAACACCCCGAGAAGTCTATCGTTTATGGGGTCGCCTTACCCGAAATATACGCCTCTAATACAGCTGAAAAGACTACCACACTAAAGCTATCTACCAAGATTGAGCTTTTGGTCTTTGCTCTTTCGTTTATAGTGATGATTGTGGGGGTATCGCAATGGGAATGGTGGTTTGGCGAAATGACGGCTCTCTTTTTAGTAGCTGCTATTGCCATAGCTGTGCTACAACGCTGTGACGAAGAGGCTTTTGTACAGCATTTTATAGCAGGGGCACGCGACCTACTGGGGGTAGCTTTTATCATCGGAATTGCCAGA
Source organism: Capnocytophaga sp. oral taxon 329 str. F0087 (assembly GCF_000213295.2). Lineage (NCBI taxonomy): Bacteria > Pseudomonadati > Bacteroidota > Flavobacteriia > Flavobacteriales > Flavobacteriaceae > Capnocytophaga > Capnocytophaga sp. oral taxon 329. The sequence continues at coordinate 11,491 of NZ_KN390037.1, read as the reverse complement.
GGGGTATCGTTTATCTTAAATGACGGACAAATATCAGGCACTATACTGCATTATGCTACCGACTTAGTACAAGGAATGTCGCCTATACTATTTTTACCTATGCTGATGCTTATTTTTGGGGTATTGAGCTTATTTATTGCCTCTTCTTCAGGAATGGCAGTACTTACTATGCCTATTATTGGCTCGTTGGCCTCAGTTGTAGGTGTGGAAGGGCATAGCGTAGTTAGTGCTTACCTATTTGGTATGGGCGTAATGGCATTTATCACCCCCACCGGACTTATCTTGCCGTCTTTGGCGATGGTAAATGTAAATTACCGACAGTGGTTGCGCTTCTGTATGCCGTTAGTGCTTATCTTTGCAGTAGTGCTAATGTGCTTGCTTTTAATAACAAATAATTAATCACAAACGTCAAATCTATATTAATGAGTATCAGTTTTATTATTATTCTTATCGCTACGATTGCGATGAGCTACTATGGGTTTAACAACGCTACTTTTTTCAACCGTTATATGTTCAATGTAGGGGCAGTACAAAAAGGCGACTACGTGCGCCTTATCTCCTCTGGCTTTTTACACGCCAATTGGGAGCATCTCATCTTCAATATGATTTCGCTCTTTTTCTTTTATGAGGTAGTTACTGATAGTATGGGCGAGCTGCTATTCGTCTTGATATACTTCGGCTCTATGCTATTGGGCAATGTATTTAGCTTACAAATATATAAACGCCAATCTTATTATTCGGCTATAGGGGCTTCGGGTGCAGTATCGGGTATTATCTTTACCGCTATTGCCCTCTACCCTAAAGCTATCAAAGTAAACTTTTTGCCAGGGTGGCTCTTTGGGGCGTTGTATTTTGGTTACTCAGTCTTTATGATGTTCAATCCTCAAAAAGGCGATAACTTAGGACACACAGCCCATATAGGAGGTGCCCTCTTTGGTTTAGCAGTAGTAGTGCTCTACGCTCCTACTATTGTAGTACACAATGCTCTTTATCTGGGTATTATGGCTCTGCCTTTGGTATATATGGGAGTCCGGTTGTTGAAGAAATGAGGAAATTAAAAAATTAGTAAAATATGATTCCTTTATTCAGTTATATTTTCATTGCATTGGTGTGGAAGGGCATAGCGTAGTAAGTGCTTACTTGTTTGGTATGGGTGTAATGGCGCTCATCACCCCCACTGGACTTATCTTGCCTTCTTTGGCAATGGTCAATGTAAATTACCGGCAGTGGTTGCGCTTCTGTATGCCATTAGTGCTTATCTTTGCAGTAGTGCTAATGGTCTTACTTTTAATAACTAATAGATAGCCAAGCTACTAGTAATTATTATTAATCATTTTTTAAATTATTAGTTATCTATGGAATACATTGTATTATTAGGTTTTTTATACATTTTAGGCATATTGTTCCTAAATCTTAAAAGAACTATTAAAAACAAAGATATGTTTATTCATATTCTTATTGGCTTTTTGCTTGTTCTTTCGTATACAGTACTCTTTATTTATAATAAGAAGTTGTTTTAAACTGTTCTTTTGAGGTATTTATTTCAATCAATCGACTAAAAAATAAGAAAATGATGGGCACTCCTATTATTTACATACTCTTTTTAATAGCAATAATCCTTACTTATTGCGTGGTAAAGCGTTTTCGCTCTCAATCAGGTATTTTTATTTACCTCATCACTTTTGCTACAGTACCCACCATTACTTTAGCTGGAGGCTTGCTCCCTATAGCTGTTTTTAGTTATATTGAAGACCTATACCAAAATGAAACTTACAACGCTAAAATAGTAGATTTTGCATATGAAAAGAGAGAGAAAACCGATGAATATGGTTATACTAGAGAAGTTACCGTAAAAGTACCTGTATTTCAGCTAATAAGCACTCAAGGAGATACCATTACAAAGCAAGCTTCACACTACTATAGTTCACACACTTATAATTCAAAGTCAATAATTTACAAGGTAAACTACAACCCGCATACAGGAAATATTTTCATAGCAGATAGAGGCTTCTATACCATACTATCTGTAATGATTTTCTTTGCCCTGCTTTTTGATTTTCTCCTCGTAGGAATTGTGCTTTACATATTGAATAAAGATATGATACCTTATAAACAAATATTGGGTATTGCCTTTTTTTGCATTGTCATTCCAATGATAATACTTGGTTTTGCTATAGTCCTTTTGCTCGCCGCTTATGAGGAGGACGACTTACCTTTGCCTGCTAAAATAACTTGTATCGTTTTTGGAGTGCTCTTTTTATTGGTTTTTATGGGCTATGTAAAAAATTTTATATGTAAAAGTAAAAAGAGCCATAGAGGCAACCGCCGCTCTCGCCCTCCTTTCTTAGTTTTCAGAAGATAATCCCTATCACACGTTAATTGTTAATTGATATGCCGTATTTAAAAGAAGTTATTGCTGATGTTTTAGAAAACTATCCTGATAAGATAGAGCGCCTTGTATTTGTAACTACAGGTAAACGCCCTGCCCTCTTTCTAAAAAAATACTTTGCCGAACAGGTAAAGCACGCTACTATTGCGCCCGAATTTATAGGGATAGCCGACCTTTTCACGCGCATTTCGGGGGTACAACCTATCAGTACCTTACCTCTGCTTTTCGAGTTTTATGATTGTTATACAAAAGTGCATCAAGAGCAACATAAAGACACGCCCGACAACTTTGAAGAATTTCTTTCTTGGGGGCAAACTGCTCTGAAAGATTTTAGCGAGATAGACCAATACTTAGTGAACCCCGAGAAGATATTCCCCTACATTCACGCCCTCAAAGAGGTAGAGCACTGGTCGGGTATGGACGAGCGTACCGAAATGCAAGAGAAGTATTTGGCTTTCTGGCGCAGATTAGGCGACTATTATTTTGCTCTAAACAAGCGCCTTGAAGAGCTCGGCAAAGGCTACGGAGGCTATATAGCCAAAAAAGCAGTAGAAAAACTACCTGAGTACCTGCAAACCCATACGGATACCATACATATTTTTGTAGGGTTTAACGCGCTGTCGGAGGGTGAACAGAAGGTTATACAATCTATTTTGATAGATATAGGAGGCGAAATCTATTGGGACGGCGACACGTATTTCTTAAAAAATCAGACACATGAGGCGGGGTACTTCTTGCGCAAATACCTTAAAAATTGGCGGTATTACAACACCCTCAACCATACGCCTAAATTTATAGGTAGTCATTACGAAGAGGAAAAAGAGTTTCACCTAACGGGCGTACCCAAAAACGTAAATCAGGCGCATAGTGTGGCGGCTCTGCTGAAAGAGCTACCCTCAGCCGAGTTAGAGAAAACAGCTCTTATCATAGCCGATGAAAATTTGCTAATACCGATGCTACAATCGGTACAAACCGGCACTGCTGTTAATATTACTATGGGATACCCCCTACAGCAAACGCCCCTAAACGACCTTTTTACGACGTATTTCCGCTTGCACCTCTCTAAAAGTTTCTATTACAAAGATGTACTCAACCTATTGAGCCAACCATTTTTGCACAGCCTACTTTCGGCGGAGGCAGTAACGACCATTGCCACCTACATCAAAGAGAATAATCTTACCTACCTATCGCGCGAAAAACTACTTGAAAATACGCCAAAAGACCAACAAGAGATACTAAACTTATTATTCCCTAAAGGAAAAGACAAAGCCTTTATCACTACCCTGATAGACAATGCTATAAAGCTCATTTACCAGCTTAAAAGCACTCTTGACCCCGAAAACGCTCAGCACGTACTCATACAAGAGTACGCCTATCGCTTCTACGAACTTTTCAATCAGCTAAGCCTGCTACAGAAGCGTTATGGGCATATTGATTCGGTGAAAACGCTATACCATTTTTACTTAGATGTACTGCAAAAAAGCACTCTCAATTTTCGCGGTGAACCTTTAGAAGGACTGCAAGTAATGGGGGTACTAGAAAGCAGAAGTTTAGATTTTGAAAACGTGATTATCACCTCGGTAAATGAGGGCGTTTTGCCTTTAGGAAAAAGCGACAATTCGCTAATACCCTACGATGTGAAGTGCGAGTTAAACCTACCTACTTACAGAGAGCGCGATGCTGTGTACAGCCATAACTTCTACCACATCTTGCAGCGTGCCAAAAAGGCGTATCTGTTTTACGATACCGAGATGAACAGCCTAAAAAGTAGGGAGAAAAGCAGATTTATACTGCAATTGCTAACAGAGAAAGTCCCCACCCATAAGGTCACCCACCAAATCAAAGCCCCCGAGGTATATGCTACTACACAGTCACCTTTAAGCATCGAGAAAACTCCTGAAGTGATGGCGCGCTTAAGAGAAATGGCAGAAAAAGGACTTTCGCCTTCAGCCCTAACTACCTACATACGCAATCCGCTGACTTTCTACGAGCAATATGTACTGCAAATACACGAAGAAAGAGAGGTGGAAGAAACTGTAGAAGCACGCACTTTTGGCGAGATAGTGCACGGCACCTTAGAAGATTTGTACGAAATACCGAGAAGTAAAAATAAAATACTGACAGAAGAGGACATTAAAGAGATGCAAAATAAGCTAAAATGCGCTATAGAAGTCCGTTTTGAGAAAGAATACAAGAACACAGACTTCAAAAGCGGTAAAAACTGGCTAATTTTTAATGTTATAGAGAAGTATATACGCAGCTTTTTGTCGTTTGAGCTATCAGAAATAAAGAATAACTGCCAAATAAAAGTACTTCTTTTAGAAGAAAAGATAACAAAAGTACCTTTCTGTAGCGATAAACTGCCTTTTCCTGTCTATTTCAAAGGAATTATTGACCGTGTAGACCTGCGCGATGATGAGTATTACGTTATAGACTACAAAACAGGCGTGGTAGAGCGCACCGATGTACGGCTAAAAGAGTGGGAAAACCTGACCCAAGACATCAAGTACGGAAAAGCCTTTCAGCTGCTTACCTATGCTTATATGCTAGCACAGCAAGACCCTAAATATCAGGAAAAAACAATGACCGTAGCTAACTTTTCATTCAAACGAATGCAATTAGGCTTACAGCCTTTTCATACCTATATAGACAAACAAGAAAATAGGAGTATAGACTCAAATACCCTCAACCTTTACAAAGACTATACTGAAAAGCTACTTTTAGAAATATTTGACGAGCATACCCCTTTTAAAGAAAAGACTAATTGATAGACTTGCTATTTAATAATTAATTCGTAACTTTGCATTTCATTAAGAAGAACTAATAAAAAATGTCAAAACGATATACCATTACGGCAGCTTTGCCGTATACTAACGGACCTATTCACATAGGGCATTTGGCGGGCGTATACGTGCCTGCTGATATTTTTGCACGTTATCAACGATTGAAAAACAATGAAGTAGCCTTTATTTGCGGAAGTGATGAGCACGGGGTTGCCATCTCTATCAAAGCTAAGAAAGAGCACACTACCCCTCAGGCTATCATTGATAAATATCACGCTATTATCAAGCAATCATTTGCTGATTTTGGTATCTCATTCGATAATTATTCGCGCACTTCACTGCCTATTCACCATAAAACTGCCTCTGATTTTTTTAGAAAATTATATGAACAAGGTGATTTTATAGAAGAAATATCAGAGCAATTATACGATGAAGAGGCGCATCAGTTTTTAGCAGACCGTTTCGTAATAGGCACTTGCCCCAAATGCGGCAACCCTGAAGCCTATGGCGACCAATGCGAGCGCTGTGGCAGTTCGCTAAACGCTACCGACCTAATAGACCCAAAATCATCTATCACTGGCAGCAAACCTACCCTCAAAGCTACCAAACACTGGTTTTTGCCGCTAAACAGATACCAAGAGTTTTTAGAAAAATGGATATTAGAAGGTCATAAAAACGACTGGAAGCCCAATGTATACGGACAAGTAAAAAGTTGGTTAGACGATGAGCTTAAACCACGTGCTGTTACCCGCGACCTCGATTGGGGAATACCCGTACCAGTAGACGGAGCAGAGGGCAAAGTACTATACGTTTGGTTTGATGCCCCTATCGGCTATATATCATCTACCAAAGAGTGGGCAGAACGCGTGGGCAAAGACTGGCGACCTTTTTGGCAAGATAAAGATACTGAATTAGTGCATTTTATAGGGAAAGACAACATAGTATTCCACTGCATCATTTTCCCTGCTATGCTAAAGGCTGAAGGCAGCTATATACTGCCTACCAACGTGCCTGCTAATGAATTTTTAAACTTAGAGGGCAACAAGCTATCAACCTCTAAAAACTGGGCTGTATGGCTACACGAATACCTGCAAGACTTCCCTAACCAACAAGATGTTTTGCGTTATGCCCTAACGGCCAATGCTCCAGAAACCAAAGATAACGACTTCACTTGGAAGGATTTCCAAGCACGCAATAACAATGAATTGGTGGCTATCTTTGGCAATTTTATCAATAGGGTAGCCGTACTAACACAAAAATACTATGAAGGCGAGGTGCCTGCCGCAGGAGTGCTGAATGCAACAGACAGCGAAACGCTACAACAGCTTAGTGAGCTCACCAAAAAAATAGAGCAATCATTAGAGCGCTATCGCTTCAGAGAGGCACAACAAGAGCTGATGAACATCGCACGACTCGGCAATAAATATCTTGCCGATGAAGAGCCTTGGAAACTCATTAAGACCGATGCCGAACGCGTAAAAACCGTTATGTACGTAGCCCTACAAGTAGCGACTGCTTTGGCTATCACTAGCGAACCTTTCTTGCCGTTTACCTCAGAAAAGCTAAAAAACATATTACAACTCGGCACTACCGCTTGGGAGCAAGTAAAACAAAATCCTACGGCATTGCTACCTACAGGACATAAGATAGGTGTGGCAACCCTATTATTTGAAAAAATAGAAGACGCTGCAATTGCTAAACAGTTAGAAAGATTAGAAAAGACCAAGCAAGCTAACCAACAAGAAGCCCAAGCAGCTGCCGAAGTAACAGTGGCTCCACAAAAAGAACTTATCAGTTACGATGATTTTGCTAAAATGGATATTCGTATTGGCACTATTTTATCAGCTGAAAAGATGCCTAAGGCAGATAAGCTACTCATTCTAAAAGTAGATACCGGCATAGACCAACGCACCATAGTATCAGGAATAGCTCAAAGCTTTAATCCTGAAGAGATTATAGGCAAGCGGGTAACTGTATTAGCGAACCTTGCACCACGCAAATTACGTGGTGTAGAAAGCCAAGGAATGATATTGATGGTAGAAAATGCTGAAGGCAAATATCGATTTATAGCTCCTGATGGCGAAGAAATAGCTAACGGAGCGGAAGTAAAATAAAGGCATAACTCTCTGATTCACTTATAGTAAGGAGGGGTATTAACAAAAATGGATAAAATTTTAACTTTTTATTAACAGTTTAATTCATTTATTTTTCTTTATTTTGCTATGAGAAAAAGTGAGAGCTTTTTAAACTCTATAAACCCATTTTTTAATCAACTAAATTTAAAGACCATGTCAATCAATGCCTTTATCATTTATTTGTCGATAGAGATGAAATATTCTATCCACACGGTCGAAGCGTACAAACACGATCTTAGAGCTTTTGAAAGATTCATCAAAAGTGAATGTGAGAAAGAGGAGGAAGATTGCCCTTTGGAAAGAGCAGACCAAGAAGACATCAAGAAATGGATTATCAGTCTATCTAACCAATCAATGTCTTTCAGAAGCATAAACAGGAAATTATCAGCACTAAAAACCTATTATACTTTTTTAAAGAAGACAAAACAGATAGAAACAAGTCCGTTTGAGAGAGGAATATTCTTACTAAAAACAGAAAAAAAGAACAAATTGCCTTTCTCGGAAGCAGAAATAGAAAAAGTATTATCTTATTTCTCAAGTAAGAGTTCATTCGATGAAGTGCGTGACAGAGCTATAATAGAAACTCTATACGCTACCGGAATGCGCCGCTCAGAACTTACCGGACTTAAACTGCAAGACTTAGATTTAGAGCAAAAGCAAATTAAAATATCCGGTAAAGGTGATAAAGAACGCTATATACCAGTAATACCAGAATTAGAAGCAACCCTTAAGGAGTATCTGAGATTAAGAGAAGAAATAGCTAACAAAAAGAGTGAAGACTTTTTATTCTTAGTAAAAAACGGTAAGAAAATCTATCCTACATTGGTATATAGAATTATAAATTCATACTTTAGTGCGGTAACCAGCAAAAAAGACGTAAGTCCGCACATATTAAGACACTCATTTGCGAGTCACTTATTAGACAATGGGGCAGACCTAAATACAGTGAAAGAGCTTTTAGGACATTCTAGCTTAGCCTCTACACAAGTATATACGAATACCAGCCTAGTAGAGCTAAAACGGCAATATAAGAAAGCCCACCCACGTGCTAATAATAGTGAAAATGAGGAAGAAACAGAAAAATAATTAGATTGTTAAACCTTAAATTATTAAACATTATGAAAGTACATGTACATCCTGTTGACTTTACAGTTGACCAAAAATTAGTAGATTTTATTCAAAAGAAGCTTGATAAGCTTGATAATTTCTATGACCGAATTATAGAAGCAGATGTTCATCTAAAATTAGATAATACAACTGCAAAAGAGAACAAAATAGTAGAAGTAAAAGTGCACATACCAGGAGAAAGTTTGGTAGTGAAAAAACAATTTAAAACCTTTGAAGAAGGTATAGATAGCGCAATTACACCACTAGAAAGAATGCTTTTAAAGCACAAAGAAAAACGTTAATTTTTTGTTAAAACTATTTTTGGTAAAAAAAATAATCTTATCTTTGCCCCGTTTTATTGTATAATTTATTTAATTAAAAAGGAATGAAAAAAAGTATTTTAGTATTGGCTTCATTGGCTTTCATTGGAGTTCAAGCACAGGAAACAGCCGGCTATAACAAATGGTCTGTAGATTTAAATGGAGGGGTAAATAAGCCCATAACTCCACTAACAAGTGGTTACACTACAAGCACACCTAGCTTATGGGGTGCAAACTTGGGTGTACGTTATATGTTTAACAACAAATTTGGTATCCGTTTAGGTGGTGGTTACGATAGCTTTAGCGAAAAGAAAGACACCCCTAAATTTGATTCTAAAATTTGGAATGTTAACCTACAAGGTTATGCAAACCTTGCTCGTGTATTAGGTTTTGAAGATTGGACAAGCGACTTGGGTGTATTAGTACACGCAGGGGGTGGTTACTCTCAACTAAGAAGTGATAACTTCACTGGAAAAGACCAAATGCTTTTCCTTACTGGTGGTGTAACTCCTCAAATAAGACTTTCTAACAGAATCGCTCTTCTATTAGACGCTTCACTATACCTTAATGCAAGACAAAACCTTACTTATGATACTCATTCTAGAGCAACTCGCCGTGGCTTCCAAGGAGCTCACTTCACTACCTCTATAGGTTTGAATATTGCTCTTGGTAAAGAAGACAAACATGCTGATTGGGCTGCTAACTCAGCTAAAGACAATGAGGATGTTGCTAAACGCGTAGCTGCTCTTGAAGATAACGTATCTGATTTGAAAGGCAAGGTGGCTAACAAACAAGATAAGATGAACGATGCTAATGGAAATGGTATTCCAGATGAAATCGAAAATTATTTGAACAACAACTATCAAGCTAAAGGTGGTTCTGCTGCAAACAACAATAATTCTGATTTCAGCGGTGACGTAGTATCAGACCTTATTAAGAAAGGTTACATTAGTGCTTACTTTGACTTTAACTCTTCAACTCCACAAGTTTCTTCTACTTGGGCTATTGACATAGTTGTTAAGTATTTGAAAGAAAATTCAGGTGCTAATATTCTTATTTCAGGTTATGCTGATGAGTTAGGTGGTACAAACTACAACAGCAGTTTATCACAAAAACGTGCTAATGCAGTAAAAGACATCCTAGTGAAAGCTGGTGTTAGTGCTTCACGTATCAGCACAGAAGGTAAAGGGGAAGATACTTCAGTTGATAAAAGTTCTTCTAGAGCTCGTCAGATAGCACGTAGAGCTACTTTCAGCTTAAAATAATCATTGAATTATAAAAAACAAAAAGGCTGTCCTTATAAAGGGGCAGCTTTTTTTTGTTGTTTCATATTTATTTTGTATCTTTGCAAAAAATCACACAGCAATGATAGCAGAAGCATCTTTTACGGGTTTCATACAAACCCTATTAATTATAATACTGATAATCTTAGGGCTTAGAATACTCTTCAGAATAGTAGCCCCTTACTTTATGCATTTCTTCCTAAATAAGATAGGAGAACGTATGCAGAAAGAATTTCAGAAAGCACAGCAGCAATACCAACAAAATCCATATCAAGGGACTGGTAATAAGCAAAATGTTAGAGAAAATGTTATAAATAATAACAATACTTCAAAGAACCCTCAAGCCACTAAGCAAGTAGGAGATTATATAGAGTATGAAGAGTTATAAGTTCTATTTTTTGAAATGAAAAAGATAATACCTCATTTTATAGTAATAGGGTTATTTGCCCTAATATCCTTGGCATTTTTTTACCCTGTCTTGCAAGGAAAAGCAATTTTGCAAAGCGATATAGTACAATACTCAGGAATGGCTAAGGAACGCAATGACTACAGAGAAAACGAAAATAAAGAATCGTATTGGACGAATAGTGCCTTTGGAGGTATGCCTACCTATCAGTTAGGGGCTCACTACCCATATGATTTGGTAAAGAAATTAGACCAAACCTTACGTTTTCTACCACGCCCAGCAGATTATTTATTCCTCTATTTTATAGGATTTTACATTCTACTATTAGTATTAAAAGTAGATATGCGAACCGCCGTATTGGGGGCTATTGCTTTTGGTCTCTCTACCTACCTTATTATTATATTGGGGGTGGGACATAATGCAAAAGCGCACGCTATTGCTTATTTTGCACCTGTACTAGCGGGTATACTACTGGTTTTTCAGCGAAAATACCTTTGGGGAGGACTGCTTACCGCTATAGCTCTTTCATTAGAAATAGGTGCCAACCACTTCCAGATGACTTATTATCTACTTATTTTAGTATTGTTGCTCGGAATTGTGTATCTTTATAAAGCTATTAAAGAGATGGAGATAAAGGATTTTTGCAAGTCAATAGGAGTACTTTTTTTAGCTTTAGTTATTAGTATACTTTGTAACGCTACTTTGCTACTCACTACCAAAGAGTACGCAGACTGGAGTACGCGTAGCAAATCAACCTTGACAATAGATACTGAAGGAAATGTAAAAAAAGCTGCCGAGGGATTATCAAAAAATTACATCACTGAATATAGCTATGGAATAGCAGAATCAATGAACTTGATAGTGCCACGCCTTTTCGGTGGGTCGAACCACGAAGCATTAGGCGAAAACTCAAAAACTTATGAGTATTTGGTACAAAAAGGAGTTCCACAGCAACAAGCACTTGGCTTTTCAAATAGTCTGCCTACTTATTGGGGAGACCAACCCATAGTAGCTGCTCCTGCTTATATAGGAATAGTAATCTTTTTCTTCTTTGTATTGGCTCTTTTC
>NZ_KN390036.1:0-13971 GCF_000213295.2 Capnocytophaga sp. oral taxon 329 str. F0087 | reverse complement strand
GCTCGCATACAACTGAGTTGTAGGCGATACCTGCAAACTGAGTGGGGCATATATCTCTGCCGATACAGTAGTCTGACATCCATAACTATCTGTTATCGTAAAGGTATGGACACCTACTTCTAACGCATCAGGGTAAGTATATATCGTATTGTTAAATGTATAGGTATTACCACTACCCACACGCGTTACTTTATAGTTATTGCCATTACCATTAGTAACAGTTAGCACTACTTTCTTCTCAGCATTGCTACTATAACATAATGAGGTAGGAACTGCCGATACGGTAAGGGTGCGCAAACCATCTATTACAAAAGTAGTAGAGGTAGTACAGCCTTTGGCATCTTTTATCACTATAGTATAAGTGCCTGCTGGTATATCGCCTATCTCATAAGGGTTAGGGGTAGGTGTTGAAGGTACAAAAGTTCCATTTACTGTCAGCACTTGATACTGATAACCATCAGTATTACCACCTGTAGCCGATACTTTCACCTTAGCCTTTTCACCATTGAGGCAAGTTACTCGCTCCAATAATACTACTGAAGGCACTATAGGGGTAGGTTCTCCTATCTTGTATTCTACTGTACCGATACAGTTAGGCTGTAGAGCATCTTGTATCTGCACACTACCACTCTGGGTAGCTTCTAAGCCTGTGATAGTAAACACTCCTTGGGCATCAAGAGTAGTAGGTGTCCAAGTAACCATAGAGGTATTAAGAGCTGCTACCGCATATTTAATATTTACCGAAGGTGCATTAAGTACGCGTATACGCACCTGTCCATCAGCGGCTCCTATACAGCTAACATTCTTTTCTGCACCGTATTTCTCTACTCGCATCTGTTTGTTAGCCTCTATATTAATAAGTTTTGTAACTTTTAGTTCACAATAAGTAGTAGCTTGTGCTACTTTCAGATTATCAAGAGCAAAGTCACTACCTAAAGCACCATATGCGTGTGGTGCAGAACTAAGCACTCGTATTTGTATGTTGTTATTAGTAAATCCTGCTACTTCAGCTGCTGTAAAGGTAACACTTAAGTTCTTCCAGCTCGCTCCGTTAGTTACATCTCCTAATGGCTTAGTTCTAAGTGCTGTACCATCAGCTTTGCAAAGGGCAACTCTAAACTGAGCAGGTACTCCACCACTACTTAATAGGCTCACGGCATCTACACTCACCGTTAGAGGTATACCCAAGGCTACTCCCGTAAGAGTGCGCTTATACACTACCTCGTTATTACCATTACCTGCTACGGCTAAGTATCTACCACCTGTAGGGTCAGTAGGTACTGTCCAATTAGCTTTTGCTGGAGCTTGTTTAGTAATGAGTTGTTGTCCATCTTCTAGGGTTGTACTGCTTGTAGCACATACTAAATCAGTATTAGCACTTTCTACACAAGTATCTACATCGCCTGTTCCAAAATCCTCTGTAAAGAGTACATTAGGAGTAGTTGATGAATTCGCTGGGGTATAATACACCGTTAGTGAGTGTGCCCCTGGTGCTAAGGTACGGTGAATAGTATTCCCTACAAGCGTTTGTGTAGCACTACCATCTAATATATACTGGTAGGTTTGCGATACAGTAGACGATACCGTAATCGTTACCGCGCCATAACCATTATCACAACGATATGCTATAGGACTTAAGCTAATGGTCGGCATAGTTGTCAGCTCTACTGTTATCGGAATGCTCACTCGGCAATCTTTACTATCTTTTACATAAATAGTACTGCTACTGCCTATATAGCCTATATTATCAGGCACATAAGTAGCCTCTCCATCAAAACTATAGCGATATGGAGGGGTACCTCCTGATACATTATTTACTGCTACTTTGTATTGATTATTCGCCGTATCACAAGAGCGGTCAGCTACTACCCCCGCATAGGCTCTAAGCGGTGCTTGAGGTGCTTTTATCACTATCGGTTTCTTAGTATAGCGACAAGTAGAGCCTGCTACATTCGAAACCATTTCCACTTCATAAGTACCTGCTGGCAAACCTGTGAAAAGTCCACCGCCAGTAGTTTTAAACACTGGTAACACACGTGCCCCCGCGTTGTCTAACTTATATAAGTTGATAGTACGGTTTACATTCTGACTTCCTGGTGCGAAAATCATATTGATATACCCACTATTAGGGGTACTCTCACATTGTATCTCTTGTGTAGCCGATACAGTAAAGTTATGTGGTGATGGCGGACTTATCAGTACTTTGTTTGAGTATGCCTTCGCTCCATTGCGCTGGTCACCTACTATAAATTCGTATTCACCCACTTGGGTAATATTAGGCACTTCTATATCTACTCCTGTAGCCCCTTGACTGGCTAATTGTATACCAATAGGAGCAGAGCCCAAAGCTGCTGCCTCGTTAGCGTACTGTTTCTGACCGTCTATCTTCCATATATAGAAGCGGTAAGTTGGCTGTCCTGCTTCTGCTTTTAACTGCAACTTAGCCGTGTTGCAAGACCCTTCTTTAAAGCCTTTAAAGGTAGCCGTCATCTTCATATCGGTTTGCTTACCGATAGTCTCATTAGCCGTATACTCACAATTTGGTATCTGGGGTGAAGTAAACTTAAAGCGGTAAGTACCTTCTGTTAGATTTTCTATAATACCTATATTATCGGTCTTTATATCGGTACGCAAAAGAGTACCATTCCTATATATCTCTACCTTATATTGTACGCCACTGGCACTTAGTTGGTAGTCTACCGAACCTTGCTCAAATGGGGTTTCGTCTTTCTTATTAGACAGACTACCTAATAGCCCACTCGTAATCACCTGAAAATAGAACGCCTTATCACAACCTGAGTTTAAGAATTTCAAACGATATAAGCCTGCAGTTGTAAGCGTAAAGGTTTTACCTGAGCTTAATGTACTCCAGCAGTCGTCTGTCTCTATACGGCAGTTAGGTTGGGCTGCTGCCTGACTATTGCAGCTACCATTCCACGTTTGCCACTCATAAGGAGTATTGTTATAAGGTACCGATATAACTTTCGAGCCTCCTTGACAGAGGTAGAACTGACTCGTCCATCCACCAGTTCCTGCACAAGTAACCCCTATATTTTGGGCTTGCGCTTTAATAGGGTCTACCATATTTCCTATTGATTGATAATCAATAGTTTCAGTAACGGTAAGTAGTGTACCGTGACAAGAAATTGTTTTCTCTACCTTATATACTCCTGGGTTTATCGGGCTGTACGAAGGATTCGTCTCTCCTATAATAGGCCCATTGCTATCATACCACTGATAAGAGGTAAAACCTCCTATAGCATTAAAGGTCATCGCTCCTGTACCACACATTAGCTCTTGGCGGCCACAACCCGATACATTTACTGTCGTAGAGATAGCCCCTGTTTGGGTAAACTCAGCTGACTGACAGCCGTAAGGCCCTCCCTCATAGGTAATTGATAAGTTAGTAAGTACATAGCTTTCACAAGGTTTTAGCAGTACACTACAGTCATTGCTTACCTTCATCGGTATACGTATTACCCGTTCTGGGTCGCCCAATTTAAGAGTTGATTGGGTATAATTCTCCCCTATACCAAACTTATACGACTTATTAGAGGCAGTGTAAGCCGAAGTAGGCTGCGGGTTCTGCCAACTACCATCGCCTGCACCACTAAGGTCAGGTGCCCCATTAGGCTGTACTGAGGTATTGTCTGGCAACGTTACATTTATAGTGGCCTTATTAATATTTTCAGAACCTGTATTCTCATACCTTAGCTCGTAGTAAAACTGCTGGTTAGGCTGCAACTGGGTAAGGGTATTACCCCCAGCATCAGTATAACGTTGGGTAGTTTTAATCTGTAGCCCACGCGGCTTAACCGTTATAAGGAAAGAGCAAGAAGCCGTATTGCCTGAGCCGTCTGTAAAGGTATAAGTAACCGTATGTACACCTATATTGAAATAGCTATTAGGAGTGTGTGATTGCCAACGAGTAACTGCCCCTCTACACGTAGGGTAGGCTTCTGGCTCACGCCAACGTACCTGCTTACCGCATTGTCCTTGGTCTACTGTTACCTCTATATCATTAGGACAAGGCGTTCTAAAGTAAGGAGGCTCGTCTATAGGCGGTAGTACCACTGTAGCGGTTTTAGTGTAAACAGTGTTATTAGTACAACCTACATTTGGTTTTAGGGTGTATTCAGCCAAATAGGTAGTAGTGGTATAGATATTCTCCCAGAAGCTCGAACCTATTTTTATAGGGGCTGATGTAGTTTTATTGCCATCAGCATCAAGCTTAAACCACTTAATATCAAAAATATGCTCAGAAAGCCCTAACTTCACCCGCGCCTGATTGCCTGTACAGAAAGGTACAGGGCGGTCTATCACCAAGAACGGATTAAAGGCATTGCTTATATCTATATCTATATCCTTAGGCACTACTTGGCATCGGTGGTCTGTCTCTATACGATAGAAGCCCGTAGTAAGCCCTTCAAAAATATGGAAATACTTATTATCGCTTGCCTGATAGGTTTTAGAGTCTATCAGTGTAGAGGTAGTAGCTGTAGCTGTAGCCTTGCGGTACAAACGGTAAGTAATAGGGAAATACACCTCTTGCCCCGTTACGTCTACCGCTATCATACCCGTAGCGCTACCTTTATGACAAATAACAGGGTTAATTACCGGATTAAGCTTCACAAGCGGCGGAATAGTAATCTCTTTATAAAATTCATTGTTATACAAATACGGAGTAGTAGGGTCTGTAATACTATATCTATCGTATTTATTTGTACCCGTATTATGGAAAAGTCCGTGACTGAGATATACATTAGTAAAATACAACCTATACTTGCCCGGTAATAAGTTAGTAAAACTACCGGTTTGGGCATTGAAATAGTTGCCTCCTGTAGAAGCGTGATTATTCACATACGGCCAAGATTTATATCCCCATTGGTCTTCTATTTCCTGTTGCAAATATACTCTTTCATAATAATTATCATCTGCCACAGTGATATTTCTCCCTATGTTAAAATTTATCTTTCCTACCTCACAATCTTTTTCATAGTTCACTTTAGGGTTAAACGAAACGGCTCCTAACTGATACTCTCTAACGGTCGTAGCTCCACAAGCATCCGTTACAGTAAGGCGGTACCTACCGGCTGGCAAGTTTGTATAACCATAAGTACTCCAATATGTTCTTATTTCCAAGTTTAGTGGGAAAGAAATGGTACGAGTTTTAGTATCGCTAAAAGCAACAGAACCTTGATAGGTGACCGAAGCAACTCCATCAGCTCGCTCTACCTTTAGTTTAAGAGGATAAAAGAATTTATCAATATGATCAGGATATATCTTAAAAGCCCCCGTACCTGCATACATCCCTAAGCCGGTTTGTAGCTTATCCCATATTTTTATAACAGGACGTGCTTGAGGAGTAGGCATTGGCGGAATTGCCCCCATATTGTAATGAGGCACTACAAACTCATTCGAACAAGCTACAGGGCAGCCCCCCGGCTGATTCTTATATATATACCGATAAGTAGCCCCTGGTGTAGATGGATAAGAAGTATTACCTTCATCTACCCAATTCCCTCCTACTTTGCGTTGTAGATTAAAATTAGAATAACCGTTAAGCCAGCCGCCTACATAAGTAGGTCTTGCTTCTCCTGTATTTACATCAGGAAAAGAGGCATTCCTACCTGTATTGCTAGAGTAGCTAGAATGTACTGAGCCTTCATGTCTCGTTAGGGTATAAGTACCACAAGTTAACTCGGTCCAAGAAAAGGAACCATCATATTTATAGCCATAAGCATTATAGATAAGAGTGTTACACCCTCCTGTAGGCATATCTAACTGATGGTCAAACTTAAAGCGTTCTCTAATTGTATTTTTAGGACCCTTTATTACAATCTCTACATCATCACCTTTAGCAAAAGGATAGCCTGGTACTGTATAATAGGCATGATAATAATTAGGAGATCCTGCATAAAAAGAAGAAGAAAAATCAATAGCAGGTTTACTTGAGTTTTTAAAATATGCCACTGCAGTACCTGGTTTAGTAAACCAGTCTCTTAGCTCTGCATTATAATCAGTAAGATTACGCCATAGATAGTCGCCATCTTTCCTACTAATATAAATCTGCATATTGTAGTGGCTACAATTCTCACTACTCTTATACATATAACGGCTTTGGGTAGCTATTTCAATACAGTTTACCGTATATCTATGAACCACGGAAGGTATATAGAAAGACGGATAACGGCGGGTCTCCCCACATTGGTCGCTTACATTGGTCTTATCCTTTACCTGTACTATAATATAGGTATTAGGTTGCACCGCAGGGCTTTTTACCTCTATATAACCATTGTTAGCTGGACGCTGAAAGGTTTGAGTGGGCACTAATACCGTACCATCCATTTTCAGTAGTGTTACCTCAAATGGCCCTATCCCTCCATTGGGGATCTGAAACTTCACCCCTCCGTTTTGTACAGCTCCTCCGCAGTAGCTCACTGGTTGTATAGCGGTAAGGTTCTGTATATTCATAAGCTTATAGTTAGACTCAGCGTCTACCTCGCGCTCATCAAAAGCACCCGTATCCTCATCGCGTACAATCACTTTATACTTAATCTTCTCAACCTTAGTGCCGTTCCATTCTTCAGCCTTTAGGTTATAAAAAGTATATTCAAAAGGAGCTCCTGGCGAAGGCTGCGTCATTCTAAACATATCACCATCGTGCCCCCCCCCTTGTAGCTCTATAATAAACTTACCACTCGAGGGCAAACAAATAGAAGGAAACGGACTCATATCACGGGCTGTTACCTTTATTTGGTTATCAGTAAAACAGTTCCCTTTGATAAAAGTCACCTGTACGTTGATACACTGAGCATAGCCCACTGCACCCAACATCAAAAATAGAATTGCTGTAAGAAACTTTTTCATTGCGTATAAAATACTCATACAATTAATGCCACAAAAGTACTATTTTTTTTTATAACTACCAAGAAGCTCCCACTCACCTCTTAACACTTTTCCATAAAAAAAACCTATTTACTTTATTATCAACAAATTACATAATGTTAAACTATTGTTAATATTAATCACTAACATTTAGCCCTTAGCCTTATCACCTATTAAAACCAACACCTATACTAAAGATACACCTACACTATAGGAACACTATAGGAACACCGAAGGTTCCCCTTTGTCACGTCCCACCTGTCCCAACCCTCCCAATCCTCCCAGCCTTCTCAACCGAAATTAAAAAAAATTAACCATTAATAATTGATAATTAATAAATATTTTATATCTTTGCCACGACTTACACCAAACAACACATTTGCACCGTATTTTTTAACCTTATCATATTGAAAATTAACAGTATATGACAACATTAGTAATATTAGCGGCTGGTTTAGGCAGTCGCTTTGGCTCCGACAAACAGTTAGAAAACATCCATAATGGCAATGCTCTCTTCGATTATGCTATCTATGATGCCCTCGAAGCAGGTTTTGATAACATCGTGCTTATCATCCGTCGCGCAATAGACGACCTCGCACGCCAACACTTAGAAAACCGTTTTGCCGGAGTGCCTATTACTTACGTATATCAAGATGATTTCAACCCTAAAGGAATAGAGCGCAAAAAACCTTGGGGTACGGGGCACGCTATGCTATGTGTAAAAGACTTTGTAAAAGGGGCATTCCTTATCGTAAATGCTGATGACTACTACGGAAAAGAGGGGTACCGCCTAATGTATGAGGCTCTAAACTCAGAAAAAGAAAAGACTTTCTTCTCTGGTGGCTACCTGCTCAAAAATACGCTTAGCGAAAATGGTACCGTATCACGTGGTATCTGCCAAGTAGATGAAAACCACCACTTGCTGTCTATCAACGAGGCTACCAAGTTGCGCAAATTAGATGAGCACACCGCCATAGACGAGGAGACAAACACTCAATATCCGCTAAGCACTTACGTATCAATGAATTTCTGGGGCTTCACTCACGAGGTATTCGAGATAGCCGAACGCTATTTTGCTGATTTCGTAGAAAAGAATAAAGAAAACCCAAAAGCCGAGTTTTACATTCCAATGGTTGTACAACACGCTATCAAAGACTACGGTTACAAATTAGAGGTATTGCCTAACCACGACAGCTGGTTTGGTATGACGTACCACGAAGATTTAGCACTCGTACAAAACGAAATACAAAAGCTAGTAGATAAAGGCGCCTATCCAGACAGGTTTTAAATGCAACAACAGCAGAAAAACAAGAATTTAACAACTAATTATTTATAAGAATGAAAGAAATAGCCAATCAATTCATTTTAGAAGGAGACATCCTTTCTATTGAGCCTTATGGCAATGGGCATATCAATCGCACTTATTTGGTAAAAACTAGTGCTAACAACTATATCCTACAAGGCATTAACAGCAATGTATTCAAAACACCTCTTGCTATTATTGCCAATATCGAATTGCTGTGGGAAACACAGCCCAATAACCACATTATCCTGCCAATGATGCCTACCCAACAAGGGGGACACTCAGTAACTGCTGATGAGGTAGTATGGCGCATCTTCCCTTTTGCTGAAGGTTACACTTCATACGAATTCATAGAAGAACCTTGGCAAGCTGAAAAGGCTGCTAACGCCTATGCTACCTTTATGAAGACGTTTGCTAATATCGACACTTCGCGATTGCAAGCTACTATTCCTAATTTTCACAACGGGCATTTGCGTTTTCAACAGTTAGAAGACGCTCATAAGCAAGCCACTTCTGCTCGCAAAGAAAAAGCTAAACACCTCTACGAATTTGCCCAAGAACACAAAGTTATCTTCGATCTTATCCAAAAAGAAGTAGACGAAAAACGCATTCCGATACGCATCACTCACAACGATACTAAAATCAACAATGTACTTATCAATAAAGCGAATCCTGATGATTTCAGAGTTATCGACCTCGATACGGTAATGCAGGGTATCCTACTATACGATTTTGGCGATATGGTGCGTACCTCTGTCAGTCCAACTGAAGAAAACGAGGCTGATGACAGCAAAATAGTATTTAACACTGACTTCTTCGAGGCGCTCTGCAAAGGTTTTTCGGTAATGAACCCTGTTATGACAGAGGCTGAAAAAGCACATATAGTAGATGGTGCTAAGTATATGATTTTTATCATCGGTATCCGCTTCCTCGCTGATTATTTTAACAACGACATCTATTTCAAAACATCTTATCCTGAAGAAAACTACATCAGAGCACGCAATCAGTTTGTGTTGCTACAACGTTTAGAGGATAAAGAAGCTGAATTAAAAGCTATTGCAAGAAAATATTTTAAATAAACTTTTAGTTATTAGTCGCTTTCTAAGGACTAACGACTAATAACTAACGACTAAAAAAGAATAATATGAAACCACTAGAACAAAAGTTTAAAGAAGTATTCGGCAAAGATGCTGAACAACAATTTTTCGCCCCAGGACGGGTAAATCTTATCGGTGAACATACCGATTACAATGGCGGTAACGTGTTCCCTTGTGCTATCGACAGAGGTACTTACGGATTGGTAAGCAAACGCGCTGACCGTACTTTCCGTATGTATTCTGAAAACTTTGCCGACCTTGGTGTAATGGAATTTACCCTTGATGAATTGGTAAACGACAAAAAACACGATTGGGCTAACTATCCTAAAGGCGTGATTAAAATGTTTGTAGAAGAAGGCTTCAAAATAGACAGCGGCTTCGACTTCCTCGTATCAGGTAACATTCCTAACGGAGCGGGTCTCTCTTCTTCAGCTTCTATCGAGATGCTTACCGGCATTGTGCTTAAAGATTTATTCCACCTCTCTATCGACCCTATAGCTATGGCGCTTTTGGGCAAGAAGGTGGAAAACTTGTTTATTGGGGTAAACTCTGGTATTATGGACCAGTTTGCTATAGCTATGGGCAAAAAAGACCACGCTATACTACTCGATTGCAACACCCTAAAATACGACTACGTGCCTGTAGTGCTTAAAGATGAAGTAATCGTAATTGCTAATACCAACAAACGCCGTGGTTTAGCTGACTCTAAGTACAACGAACGTCGTGCCGAATGCGATGAAGCGTTAGCTGAACTACAAACTAAACTGCCTATCAAAGCATTGGGCGAACTTTCTATTGAAGAATTTGAAGCTAACAAAGACCTTATTAAGAGTCCTATCCGTCAGAAAAGAGCTAAACACGCCGTATACGAAAACCAACGCACGCTAAAAGCACAAAAAGAGCTTTCAGCAGGCAACTTGGCTGAGTTTGGTAAACTGATGAACCAATCGCATATTTCTTTGCGCGATGATTACGAAGTAACCGGTGTAGAACTCGACACTTTGGCGGCTCTTGCTTGGGAACAACCAGGAGTAGTAGGTTCGCGTATGACAGGTGCTGGCTTTGGCGGCTGTACCGTGAGCATCGTGAAGAAAGACAAAGTAGATGACTTTATCAAAAATGTAGGCGAGGCTTACAAAAACAAAATAGGATATGCTGCCGACTTCTACATCGCTGCTGTAAGTGAAGGCGCACGAAAACTTTAATACAAGACAAGAATGATAACCATCAACAAAAGCCTGTTCGGAACTCATAACGGACAGGCTGTCTATCAATATAGTTTACAGAACGCGAACGGTTTTCGCGTGTCTGTACTTAGCTTAGGCGGTACTATTACCGAAATTTGCGTAAAAGACAAACACGGCGTACTTAAAAACGTAGTGTTAGGCTATGCGCATTTAGAAGATTATATAGGCAATGGGGCTTACAATGGGGCTACCATAGGGCGCACTTCAGGCAGAATACACAAAGCTGCTTTCTCTATAGACGGCAAAACCTATCACCTCTACAAAAACAATGGCGAAAACTCATTGCACGGAGGTAAAGAAGGCTTCAGCAGTAAGATTTTCGAGGTAAAAGAGCTCGCTAACGGAATAGAAATGCACTATCTAAGTCCTGATGGCGAGGAGGGTTACCCTGCTACTGTAGATTTCAAAGTGCGCTATACCCTTACTGAAGACGATAGTCTGCACATCGCTTATGAGGCGGTAGCCGATGCTAAAACTTACTTAAACATCACCAACCATAGTTATTTCAACTTGGCAGGCGACTTAGAAGTAAACGGCGATGCTCAAAAGCTACAAATTGCGGCTGATAACATCTGCGAGCTGGCAGAAGGATTAATACCTACTGGCAAATACCTAGCTGTTGAAGGCACAACTTTCGACCTTCGCAAAGGGAAAGTCATCAAGGAAGGTATAGCCGAAGGACACCCTCAGTTCAATATCACTCGTGCGTACGACCACCCTTTTGTGCTCAACCACAGCGGACTGAATGCTGCCCCTCAGTTGGTATTGCATTCTCCTGAAAGTGGCATCACTATGGAAGCCTATACCACCCAACGGGTCGCAGTGATTTATACTGGCAACTTTTTAGACGAGGTACCCGTATTTGATAAGGTATGTACCCCTCAGGAAAAACCTGTTAAGAACCCTCGCTTTGCAGGAGTAGCTATCGAAATGCAGGATTTCCCCGATGGTATCAACCAACCTAATTTCGGAGTAAAACCCCTCGAAAAAGGAGAAGTTTATAAGCACGAAACTATTTATAGGTTTAGACGTTAATAAAAAATGGATATTTACATTGAAATAGAAACCCTTATTACCTATGCAGTGCTGCATAACTTGGTAAAAAAAGAGGATCGCATACTCGTTACCAATGCGGTATTAGAGAGCATTGGTTGTGATAGTTATCGCGAGTTTACCGCTGAAGAGCAGGCTCAAATAACAGCTGCCGCTCAAGCGATTACCTATCCTACAGAAGTACTCGACCGCATTGTAGAATGGGCAGCTACGCAAGGCAAACTTACTGCTGATACTATCACCTACCGCGACCTTCTAAACGCCAAGATTATGGGGCAAGTACTGCCGCGTACTTCGGTGATAGCTGCTTCTTTTTGGGAAACTTACCAAAAAGACAAAGTACAAGCTACAAATGACTTCTATGAGCTAAACAAACAGAGCAATTACATTCGTACCGATAGGATTGCTAAGAATATACTATGGGAACACCCCAGCAAATATGGTAATTTAGAGATTACTATCAACCTATCTAAACCTGAGAAAGACCCTCGCGATATTGCCGCTCAAAAAGATGTAGTAGCCACTAACTATCCCAAATGCTTGCTCTGCAAAGAGAATGAAGGCTATATGGGGCGGGTAAACCACGCTGGCAGACAAAACCTGCGTGCTATCCCTCTCAACTTGGCAGGCGAGGATTGGTATTTTCAGTATTCACCCTACATTTATTACAATGAGCACTGTATCGTCTTTTCGAGTGAGCACCGCCCTATGAAGATAGACCGCGCTTGCTTTGAGCACGTGTTGAGCTTCGTCGCACAATTTCCTCATTATTTCCTCAGTTCTAATGCCGATCTGCCTATAGTAGGAGGTTCGATACTCTCACACGACCACTTTCAAGGAGGTAAGCACGAGTTCCCGATGGAAAAAGCTACTGTAAAGGAAAAAGTGCAGTTTAAAGGGTTTGAAGATATAGAAGCAGGTGTCGTAAACTGGCCTATGAGCGTATTGCGATTGCGCGGCGACAAAGACCGCCTTATCGACTTAGCTGACCATATCTTGCAATCGTGGATAGGCTACAGCGATGAAAGCCTTGGTATTTACGCCTATACACAAGGAGTGCGCCATAATACCGTAAACCCTGTAGCTCGCTTCAAAAATGGTCAATACGAACTCGACCTTGCTTTGCGCAACAACCGCACTGATAGTGCTCACCCAATGGGGATATTCCACCCTTACGAACACCTACACAATATCAAAAAAGAGAATATTGGTATTATTGAGGTGATGGGGTTAGCTATCCTGCCAGGTAGACTCAAAACTGAAATGGCAAGTATTAAAAAGCTCCTTGCTGAAGCTATAGCTGCAGGCAAGCCGTTTGAGAACGTATATGCACAGATGAGCAACGACGAAGCCCTTCAAAAACACGCTAAGTGGATAGAGCAACACATAAGCAACTACCCTACTCCACTCACTTCTAATAGTTTAGACAGTTTTATTGATAAGGCTATCGGAGATACTTTCTGCGAAGTATTAGAAAACTGCGGTGTTTTCAAACACACTCCAGAAGGTGAAGAAGGATTTAGGAAGTTTATAAAAGCAGTAAACAATCTTTAAGAAGATAGGGAATTAGTAAATTTGCTAATTCCCTATCTTTTTACTACTTTTGCACTTTAATTTTTTCTTTATGATAAAAAAAATACCTTTTTTACTCCTTTTATTACTGCCCATAGTAGCAGTTTTTGGGCAGACACACGTGTCAGGAAAAGTTATTGACGAAAACGGTTTACCTATACCCTATGCCAATGTACTATTCCCAAAAACAACTATCGGCGGTTATACTGATGAGGAGGGGCGTTTCTCGCTATATTCAGAAAAAAAACAACGCGAATTAGAGGTTTCGCTCATAGGATATACTACTAAAAAAGTACATTTAGATAAAGATAATACCAAAGGACTAGTAATTGTATTACCCGAAGGGGTGCAGCTAAACGAAGTAACTATTATAGCAAAGCCTAAAAAAGCCCTACCCAAAAAAGAAAACCCTGCATACGCAGTGTTACAAGGCATCTGGAAAAACAAGAAAAAACGCGGACTGCAAAATGCTACGGCTTATCAGTACCGCAAACACAGCACTACCGAGTTGGGTGTGAACAACCTCGATACTATCTTCCTCCAAAAAGCCTTAGGCAAAGAATACGACACTATTAGACGTATACTTTCTGAGAAAAAATATAAAGAAACTTTCTCGCTGCCGATGTACCTCACCGAGAAAATAGAAAATGTATACGGCAATAATCAGCTGAACAAAAAACGGATAGATATAGAAGCAGAACGCTCGCAAGGTATTGTACAACAAGGATTTGGCTTAGAGCGTGTAAGCCAATCATTTGACGATTTCGACATTTACGACAATACTTATATGATACTCAACAAGCCTTTTGTT
>NZ_KN390035.1:11116-15608 GCF_000213295.2 Capnocytophaga sp. oral taxon 329 str. F0087 | reverse complement strand
GGGTAATGACGCAAAGCATAAAAAGCCGAGATAACATCTTGCAACCCGGGTTGAAAACTGATTTCGGTGTTGTTTCCGTTCTCTACATTGTTAATTTTTACCTTGTTTTCGGTGTGATTGAAGTACATTTTGAGGTATTTGGTATAACCGCCTTCGTAGATGTTGCGGATAAACAAGCGCGGTTTGCCATCATTGATGCCAAAGTAACTTTCGTATACATCATCTACTCTGAAAAATACACGAGCTAAGCCCGTAGTAGAGCCTTTGCCAATAGCGTGGTATACTTTTTCGCCATTGTACATCTCTTCTTTTAGCGATAGGGTAGCCATACTGGCATTGAAGATACCATATCGCACTTTGAAGCGCAACCACTCTCCGTTTTTGAAGGGCAAATCGGTTGTTTGCCCTATCAGTAAGCTGCTAAAGCATATACAAAATACTGTAATTAGGTTTTTCATAGTGTTAGGTGTTAGTTTTTAGGGGGTATTTAATCAATTAGTATGCCAAATGAATTAGCAAATTAGCAAATTAGCAAATTTGAAAATTGGCTAATTGTCGGATAGGCGTTTTTTGCGCTCTTCAGTAAGCTCGGTAAAGTTAAACCGGAGGGCAGGTACTTGAGGTTCGAGTTCGCCTCTGTTTATAGCGCGTAGTATGATTTCCTCTATCCAATAATCTTCTTCTACGTTATGAGGGTCATATTCTTTTTTGAGCGATAGGTCGTACAGCCAAGCGGTTTTGTTATACCAATAGGCATTCCAACCATTGCGCAATTCCTTTACAAGGTTATAGGCAGTTCTACCTGTTTGACGGTGAATGAGTTTGATGAGGATACGCCCTTGTGAGCGTGAGAGTTTTTTCAGCTCGTCAGTAAAGTGTTCTTCTATATAATGCTGGGTGCGCTTGATGTACACTCTTTTTTGGCGATTGTTCTGCATAGTATCCATAGTGTGCTGCATAGCGCTTAGGCGATCGGCTGCCATTTTGGCGTACGGATAAACACGCTTCACCCTACTGCGCAAGAGGAGGTAGCGTTTTTGAGCCTCGAGGTCGGCAAAGGAGCGCTCTTTACCAAAGAGGTTAATCTCGGTAAGCTGAATAGTGTCGCCTGCGTAGAACTTTTTGTCGAATATAAACAGCGTATCGCGTATTTGTGCCGGTAGTAGGGGGCAGGCAATAAATAAAAAACAAATGACGAATAAGTGTTTCATATTACTATAGTTTTATTCTCTTCCTACAGCTACCATTTTGAGTGCTGTGACAGCGGCCTCAACGCCTTTGTTGCCTAATTTGCCGCCACTGCGGTCGAGTGATTGCTGTAGGGTGTTGTCGGTTAGGACACAGAAGATAACAGGGACATCGCTCTGTACGGCATTGAGGTGGGAGATGCCTTGTGTAACCCCCTGACATACAAAGTCGAAGTGCTTTGTTTCGCCTTGTATGACACAACCTATTACTATGATAGCGTCGGCAGTAGTAGTGTCGAGCATACGTTTGGCTGCGTGTACGAGCTCGAAGCTGCCCGGTACAGACCAATTAATGATGTTTTCAGGCGCTACACCACAGTCCTTTAGGGTGTTGATAGCCCCTTCGCGCATTCCGTGCGTTACTTGTTCATTCCACTCTGAGGTGATGATTCCTATTTTGAAATCTTTAGCGTTAGGAAGGGTACTTTTGTCGTACTGAGATAGGTTTTTATTTTCTGTAGCCACTTTTTAATTATGAATTTTGAATTTTTAATTATGAAATAACAGGTAACAAGTAATGCTTGCTTACCTGTTACCTGCTTTCTTATTATCTGATGTATATTATTAATAGCTTATTTTTCCGATAAGGATATCGACGGTGCGCGCTTCTTCTGAAGTAGGAAATTCATCTTTGATACGCTCATAATACTTCAGTGCATCGTCTTTTTTGCCTTGAAGGGTAGCTACGATACCAGCTTTTTTGAGGTATATAGGCGTGATAAAGTCGTTTTTGCTGTATTCGAAGGCTTTCACGTAGTAATTAAGCGCCTCGGCAGGATTTTTCTGTTGTAGGTAAGCATCGCCGATATTGCCATAGGCTAAAGCGCCAAAGATGTCGTCAGAAGCATCGAATTGCTTTAGGTGGTTGATAGCATTGGTGTAATCGCCTAAACGCATATACGCCATACCCATACTGTACTCAGCTAAATTAGCCGCTTTGGTACCGCTGTAGTTTTGAACTATTTGCTCAAATCCGTACTTACCTCCACCGCCTTTGATGGATACTCTAAAGAGTGAATCTTTAGCTTTAGCATCGGTAGCTTCCATAGCCTCATCGAAGACTTGTTGCGCGAAGAAGAGTTCGTTAGCGGCATTCTTTTCATTAGGAGCCTTTACGAACTGTTGGTATAGCAAATAGCCTAATCCTACCACAGCGATAGCTACGAGAGTGATGATAATAGGCTTTTGGTTTTTGCGTACCCAATCTTCGGTGCGGTTAGCGCCAGCATCGAGGGCGTCAAACACTTCGGCGGTAGTACTTTCTTGGTGTAAATGAGCTTCGTGAGCTTCTTCTAAGAGCTCGGTGTCTTTGTGTCTATTAGGTCGGTTGTTGTTCTTTTTGTAAATTGCCATATATAATTTTCATTAAAGTTCGGCAAAGGTACAACAATTATTTTAAATAGCAAAATTATTTTTTTTTGATTTGCCAATTTGCTAATTTGTCAATTTGCCGATTTGTAGATTTGCATTATTTGCAGCGTTTTGCTGTTTTGGTTGCTAATTTGACAAAAGAGATTCCTTAGGTATTCTATATTCTTCCTGTATTCATTGTATATTCTTTCTGTACCCTTAATCTATTTGCTGATTTGGTAATGAAATGATGAGAGAGTTGATAAATTGGCAATTTTATAAATTGGAAAATTTAACTATCTTTGCCCTTATGAAAAAATATCTATACCTATTATTAGTATTGTTAGGGGCTTGTAGTTATGAGGATACTCCGCCTGAGCAGGCTCTGTATTGCTGGAAAACACAGGTGCAATTTTCGGCTGAAGAAGCTGATTTTGTGAAGAATAACCGGATAGAACGCCTTTATATTCGCTATTGCGATGTGGGGTTGCGCGACAATGCACCCGTCCCCATCGCACCTGTAGATATTGATACCCTTAGCGTACAAGGCAAGACGGTTATACCGGTTGTCTATCTTAAAAATGAGATTTTTAACCCTGAACTTACCGAAGGAAACTCTACCTATATAAGTACGCTGGCGCATAAATTAGGTGATTATATTGAGCAAATCAATAGGTATTACCGCCTTAGGGTTAATGAGGTGCAGTTTGATTGTGATTGGTCGCTTTCTACTAAACAAGCGTATTTCAGTATGTTGGAGGCGTTTAAGAAGGAGTATCCTTATCAGCTTTCTGCCACTATACGCTTACACCAAGTGAAGTACAGAGAGGAAACGGGCGTGCCGCCGGTGGATTATGGGGTGCTGATGTACTACAATATGGGGCGCATCACCGCTACGGGGGCTAACTCTATCTATGACCGCTCGACCGCTTTGCGTTATTTAGGCAAGCTTAGAGAGTACCCGCTTCCTCTTGATATTGCTCTGCCGATGTTTGCTTGGGGTGTGCATTCGGCTGATGGTCAGGTGCTTAATTTGGTAGGGGGACTTACGCACGCCGAGGCACAGGCTATCAGCACCTTAGTACGCACGGATGACCCTGATATTTATAAGGTGGCTGAACAAACCTATTACAAAGGGCGGGTTTGGCAAGCTGGCGACCTGATAAAAATAGAAGAAGTGAGTGATGCTCAGCGCAAAGAAATGTTAGCAGACCTTAGAGAACACTCTTCTGAACCTATCAGGAGGGTTATATGGTTTGTAGGGGCAAATTTGAGTGAGTAAATAATCCAATTATTTATTGTATCTTTGCCCAAAGTTCCTGAATTTTGGTGTTCTTTTTTTCTCAAACACAAAATTACTAATTTTCGGGAACTTTTATTTGAAAAGTTTAAACTGCTTCGATATAAAAGTTGAGAAACATAATCATTAAAATTATCCTCTATGGTATTTGAAGATATAAAAAAAGAGAAAATTGATGAAATGTCTTATAATGAATATACTTTATATTCTCTTTGGAACACAGAGAGAATGTTCTCTTTGTTTAATAAAAGCTTCTTTAGGTTAGAAACTATTAACATTTTATTCAGAATGAAAAACTATTTATGGAACTTCCTATATAATAATGTGAGAGACTTATCAATAGAAAATAAATTAGAAAATTTAGAGAGTTTATTTCTGACTGAACAAGATAATGTTATTGCTCTAAATATGATTATCTGCTTAGATACTACTTATAATTGTGTAATTAATAGAAAGAATAAATCTTTTACTACTTTTTATTATGTTTATGATATAATTCAACAAATAATTCTAATTAAATCAAACAATATAAAAATAATAACAGACGAAATAGAATATATTTTAGATAACAATATGTTTATCAAAGATGAAATTA
>NZ_KN390035.1:0-10630 GCF_000213295.2 Capnocytophaga sp. oral taxon 329 str. F0087 | reverse complement strand
GAAATTAATAGACAGTTATCTATAATCCAAAGAATTGAAACAAACAAAATTAACAAAGATTTTATTCAAAAAGTAAAAAATGATGCTATTACAAATAAAATACCATTTGATGAGATTCTACCAATAGAACATTTAAAAGGCAGATAACTATAAACCTGTTTAAACTTTTTTGAGGAACTTGAAGATAAACCCTAATAAGAGCATTCCAATCTAAGTTATATCAAGAAAATAAATATCTGGTTGCTCTCCATTATTAAAGCTAAATCTTCTTTTTTACACTTAAAAAGGTAATAATCCAATTATTTATTGTATCTTTGCATAAAGTTGCTGAATTTTGGTGTTCTTTTTTTGCAACACACAAATTGACTAATTTTCGGGAACTTTTATTTCTCTAAAAAAGTTTAAACTGCTTCAGAAATAAGTTTAAACAGCTTCGATGATAGACGAAGCAAGGGCTAGTAAAAAAACAAAGGCTTCAAAACAAGAACTTATAAATATGCTTTACAAATAATATTATCAGCTTATGGGCATTATGAAGATAAATAAGGATATGAAACTATTAAGAAAAAAAACAATTATTATTACGGCTTGTGTAGCCTGCGTACTTAGTGCAGGGATGTACCTTTACGCTTGTATATTCGAGCCTGAATGGCGCGAGTACGGCTCGGTGTTTTCACCTGAAGTGACGGTGAATAATGCTAATTACCAACCTCTTTTCTTCGATACTGAAAACGCTTTCTACAACGGGCAGTATATCGATGCCAGTAGCCGTGACTACAGCCGAAATGACGTAGCTGACTGGAATGCCTATTTGAGAACTCAACTCCCTACTAATACTATATATGCGCTGATGTATGGTGAGAGTCCGTCTTTGCAAACACTTAAAGCTAATAAAAATGAGCGAGTGCAGAATTTTTTCGCTTTTTTACAGATAGCTCGCAATAATGAGCCTATTACGGCGACTCACTTCGACCCTTGGAATTACGACGAAAGTAAGCAGGCTGAGCGCATTGCTCAAACTGAAATAAGCAAAGCAGACAAGCTATACGCACAAGCTTTGAAGCAAAAAGATGCTTTCTTTGCTAACCGGATGTGGTTTCAGTCGGTTCGTTTGCGTTTCTATTCGGCTAACAGAAGCAGTGTGATAGACTATTTTGCTAAAACCCAAGACGCACAACCTAAAAACCGTTTGTATTACCGCGCTTTGTACTATGTGGCAGGTGCCTACAAAGCCCAAAAGCAATACGCTAATGCCAATGCTACTCTTGCCAAGGTGTGGGTAGGTATGCCTGACAAAGCCCAGATGCTCACTTACGATTACCACCCGCTTACCAATGCGCAAATGAACAGCATATTGCCAAGTCTATCCGCTCAGGAGCAATGCGCTCTGTGGGCTATGCAAGGGTATTATGACAAAGACGAGGCAGAGGCTATACAGCGTATTTTGGCTATAAATCCGGCTTCGGAAGAGGTGGACTTTTTGCTATCGCGCTATGTGAATGGCGTAGAATACAAGGTAAATGTATGGAATGAAGACAATCCGCTGAAGCAAACAGCTACCTATCACCAGCACAATAAGAAGGAGATGAGTGGCCTCGCTATAGATTGGCTCGTTAATGCGGCAGAGCATACTGCAGTGAAAAACAAGTACTTATGGAATGTAGCAGCGGGCTATCTGCTGATGTATAAGGGTGAGAATGCACGGGCTAAGGCATTCCTACAAAAGGCAGAAAAAGAGGCTAAAACGCCAGAACAACAAGCGCAAATAAGAATTATAGATGTGCTAAATGAGGTAACAAGCTGTAAGACTATTGACAAAGAAGTAGAAAAACGACTGTTGAAGCGTGTGCAATGGTTGTGGCACTATTTTGAGGATGCTAACGACAACGAAAAAGGAAAGTTGCGCAGTGGTAATGCCTTTGCTTTGGTAAGGCAATACTTGGCGGCACTATACCACGAGAAAGGCAATATACTGATGAGTGAGTTGCTCAACTTTCAAGCTAATTACTACAAAAATGAGCAGCAGTCGGTAGCGATGGAGCAGTTTTTGCTAAAAACAGACAAGAGCGAATGGGAGCAGCATTGGGCTAACTACTACGCTTTTAACTTAGGTGATATTTATGAGAGTCGCGCTATTTATGCTTTCTATCGCGATGCTATAGACGAGGCGATTGCCCAAATGAAGCAAACGCCTTATGTAAATGAAAGGGTATATGATGAAGAGACAGGCAGAATGGTAACTAAGAGACTGAAAAAGAGTGATGCGTTATTGCCTGCTAATCCGTTTAATGGCTTTATAACCGATTGCCACGACTGCGAACACGCTAAAAAACAGCGAAACCCCTATACTAAGCTCTCTTTCTTAGAAAAAGTGAAGGAGATGGAGGCGAAAATAGCGCAAAATGACGACGTATATAACAATGCTCTCTTGGTAGGGAATGCGTTTTACAACGCTTCTTACTACGGTAGTTTGCGCGCTTTTTACTACAATAATATTCTGGGAGAAGCGGGTTCGCTGAGAGTAAAAGACGAAAACCGAGTGTTGCTACTCGGTATGGATAAGGCGAAGCAGTATTACCTTTTGGCTCAAAAACACGCTACTAACGACGAGCAAAGAGCCAAAATAGCCTATCTGATTGCCAAAACAGAGCGCAATGAGTTTTACAACCAAGCTTATTTTTACAAAAATAGGGATGGGGCTAACTATGATGATGTTATGTTTAAAGACTGGAAAGGCTTTAAAGAACTGCGGAAATATCCGCACACTAAGTACTACAAAGAGGTGCTAAACGAGTGTGAGTACTTTAGAAAAACCGTAAAATAAATTATAATTTATAACTTAAAAATTCAAAATTGAACAAGATAGACATTCTATTATTAGTAATCTTAGGCTTCGGACTGGTACGAGGCTTTATGCGCGGTCTCATTATTGAGATGGCATCTTTATTAGCCATAGTAGTAGGTATCTATGGGGCGATACACTTTTCGTTTTTTACGGCTCGTCTGTTGGGTGAACTGATGCCCAGCAGCCAACAAACGATAGAGGTCGTGGCTTTTGGAATCACGCTGATAGTGCTGATGTTGGCAGTGATGTTTTTGGCTAAAGTGCTTACCAAAATGCTAAAAGCGGCTGAGTTAGGATTTTTGAATCGCTTGGCAGGGGCTCTCTTTGGAGCGCTAAAGGCAGCGGTAATAGTTGGGTCGCTATTTGTGTTTTTAGAGCGCACTTTTCAGACAGAAAAATGGTTATCGCCCTCAGCTCTTAGCGAATCAGTCTTGTACGAGCCTGTGAAGAGTATCAGTGCCGTAGTGTATGCTAATGTATTTTAATTTGCCGATTTGCCGATTTGTCGATTTGTCGATTTGCCGATTTGTCGATTTGTCAATTTGTCAATTAGCAAAGAATTTTTACAGTAGAAAAAAATTAATTAGAAACTATAACTATAAAAAATTAAATACAATGAAAAGAACATTTCTCTTATTATTATCAGGTCTTTTGTGGGTAAGCTGCGAGAGAAAAACAGCGGCTGATGTATATGATAAAGACCGTTATGTCGATGTCTATCCCATAGACCCTGCGGAGAACGACAGCATCCTAAAAGCTAACAATGCTGAGCTTACTCTACGACCATTAAGAGTGATTTTTACGGGGTACCCTCAGTACGCTTTGCTGCCTATGCTAAAAGTGCGCTATGATGATGACGGCTCCCCCTATACAAACGATATAGAGTATAATGAGCTGTCGTATAGGAATGAGAACGATTATGAAGAACTACGCAATAAGGCTGACTACTACAATATGCACAACAATATAGTAGCCGGCTTTGAAGCTATCTATGGTGATGACCTGATGAATATCTTAATAACCAACAATACCACTGGCGAACGCAAAATGCTGTTTGAACAACCTGTGAGGATAAAAAACTTTTACTACCCCTCACCGCTAACGGATGTGTTGGCTAACAAACCCGTAAAACGCCAATATTATATGGTGTCTTGCTATGATGAGGATACTAACAAAGACGGCTATATAAATCGCGATGATTTACGTCGCTTTTACCTCTTTAGCTTAGACGGTAAGCTAGTACGTGCGCTTATAGAGAAGAATTACGGGGTAGTGGGTTCTGACTACGATTATGTGAATGACCTACTATTTGTATACGCTTACTTAGATAGTAATAATAACGGGAAAGTAGACGCTAAAGACCCTAAACATATTTTCCGCATCGACTTGAAAAAGCCTGAAACTACTTCAGTAGTATATAATTAAATGGAAGGATTGGTATATAAATCGACAGGTAGCTGGTATGTAGTGAAAGATATAGCTACAGGGGCGGCGTATGATTGCCGCATCAAAGGGCGTTTTAGGCTGAAAGGTATTAAAAATACGAATCCGATAGCGGTAGGCGATAGGGTGACTTTTGAGGTAGAAGAGGGGACTAAAGGTATTATTACCGAAATTAAACCTCGCGATAACTACATCATACGCCGCTCGGTAAACCTATCGAAGCAAACGCATATTATTGCCTCGAATATAGATCTTGCTTTTTTAGTAGTGACACTCAATAATCCGCTGACCTCTACTACCTTTATAGACCGTTTTTTAGTGACGGCTGAGGCGTATGGTATCAAGACGATACTGCTTTTTAACAAGATAGACACTTATAACGCAGAAGAGATTGACGAAGTGAAGTTCCTCGCCCAGCTATACCGCCAAGCAGGCTATGAGTGTATAGGCATTTCGGCGGCTACAGGTAAGAATGTAGATAAGGTAATGACAGCAATGGAGGGTAAAACCTGTGTGGTATCGGGGCATTCGGGGTCAGGTAAGTCGACTCTTATCAATGCAATAGACCCAGAGCTGCACCTTAAGACAGCCGCGATAAGCGAGCAGCACCTACAAGGGCAGCACACTACTACCTTTGCTGAGATGTTCGACCTACCTAATGGGGCGCGTATCATCGATACCCCTGGTATTAGAGGCTTTGGTATGGTAGAGATAGAGAAAGAAGAACTGACCGATTATTTTCCTGAGTTTTTTGCTCTTAAGCACCATTGCAAGTTTCATAATTGCCTCCATACTGATGAACCCCAGTGTGCTATTAAAGAGGCTTTAGAGGAGGGTACTATTGCTTGGTCGCGCTATAAGAGCTATCTGCAGATACTTAACGGCGAAGAAGATAGATAATTAGTTGATTTGCTGATTTGTCAATTATTAATGGTAGCAGTAGCTAATACGCCTGTTACTAAGATGAGTTTTATCATATTGTGAAGTAGGGCATAGCGAGGTTGGGTATGGCTTAGCCATAAGAAAAGGAGAAAGAGGCATAAGTAGCCCATCATAAATTGTAAGAAGTATCCTAACCAACCAATACTGAAATAATTGAGCAGTAGGTATACAGGTAGGCTACACAGCAATACGCTAAGGGTGATAAGCCATTTAGCAAAACGCTCCCCATACACTACGGGTATAGTAGCATAATTATGTACTAAATCGCCTTTGATATTTTCTAAGTCCTTTACAAAATCTTTGGTAAGTACGAGCAAATAAATAAGTATAGCGTGTAGAAAGATACTGTGGTCAAAATTGCGATAATACACAAATACTGCAAAAAAAGGAATAATAGCCAAGCTGGCGGAACTAAGGTTGCCCCAGAAGGCTATTTTTTTTATGCGATGTGAGTAGAGCCAAAGAGCAAAGATATAGAGCGAAAAGAAGAGTACAGCCCTGAAAGATACGTAGCTGGCTACTATCACCGATAAGAGGTTAAGCAAGAAATAAAGGGTGAGCCGTGTGTTTTGACTTACTAAGAGGTCAATCATCGTTTTCATAGGTTTGTTGATGAGGTCTTTTTCTTGGTCGTAAAACCCATTGATGATATAACCACCAGCTATGGCTAAAGCTCCTGAGAATACGAGCATAAATAGCGATTCGTCAAAAAGTACCTCTTTATAAGGGCGTTGCGATAGCACAAAGATACCCGCCAGATACTGAGCTAAACATACCATCATAATATTATAGCCCCTCACTGCCGAAAATAAGCTTAGAAGTTTTAATAAAGTAGTTTTTTTCATTATACAAAAAAAAGAGCCCGAAAATCTTTCGGACTCTTTATGAAAGTTTTATTTATAAATAATAAGTCGTTGTCCTACTCTTACGTTTTTACCTTTGATACGGTTCCATCGTTTGAGGTTAGAGATACTCACCCCGTTGCGGCTAGCAATCTTACCAAGATTATCACCTTTCTTAACGGTATAGACTACTTTATTACCAGCTTTGGCTGAATATTGGTCGCCTTTCATCACTTCAGGCAGTGGTTTTTCGCGTTTAGCTTTTTCTTCATTTAGGTAAGAGTAGATAGCTTCTTCGTTCGCTACAAATTTTCCTATCTCCGATATTGGCAGGCGTATAGCATAGTTGCGTCCTTCTACGTAAGGCACTATATCAAGCTGGTAAGAAGGGTTAAAAAACTGTATATCTTGCACATCCATACCCGTAATCTCAGCTATATCTTTAAATGGTACCGCTTGTTTTACGCGTATAGTGTCAGTCTCAAATAAATGGTTAGCACGCTTTTGAGGTTTGAAACCGTGTTCTTTAGCATATTCAAATATGTAGAGCGTAGCCAAGAAAGCAGGCACATAGCCGGCGGTCTCTTTAGGCAAGTAAGGACGCAAATTCCAATAGTTAGTCTTGCCTCCTGAGCGGCGTATCGCTTTAGTTACGTTACCAGGACCAGAGTTATAAGCGGCGAGCACTAAATCCCAATCGCCAAAGATTTTGTAAAGTTCGTTCAGGTATTTAGCAGCCGCCTTAGTAGCTCTAATGGGGTCGCTGCGTTCATCTACGTAGTTATTGACCTCTAAGCCGTAGCTTTTGCCAGTAGCGTACATAAACTGCCATAAACCGGTAGCTCCTGCATGCGAACGAGCTTTAGGGTTTAATGCCGATTCAATTATAGCCAAATATTTAATTTCTAAAGGAATTTTCTGGTTGCTCATTTCCTGCTCAAACATCGGGAAGTAGTAATCGCTAAGGCTCATCAGGCGTTCTAATGACGAGCGGCGGTTTTTGAGGAATGATTTGATAACCTGTTCTAAAACAGGGTTGTACTCTATGTTGAAGAGACTTTTTTCATTGAGTTTCTCAAGGCGTTCTTTAAGCACTTCAGTAGGTAGTTCGCCATAATCTACGTTAGTAGGTTCAGAAGCAATATCTTCGCTCATCTGAAAGAAAAGGTCTGAATTAGAGAGCTCTTTCAGCCATTTCTCATCGTATTTTTTAGCTTTAGGGTTGTCGTTTAGCTTATTGAGGGCTTCGTGTTTATTAGCAGGCAATATTGTTTTAATAGTGTCTTTAGGAGTAGTATTTTGGGCTTGAGGGGCAAGTACGCCCATCATAAAGCACATAAATGTTCCGAGTGTATATTTTCTAAATTGCATATTCTAAAAGAGATTGTTTTTCTTAAGTGTTACGTTGTAAGGCGACAAAGATAGTAAAAAAAATAGAAAGGCACAAAAAAATTCACTAATTATCCGTATCTTTGCCCCGTACAAACGCACTACAACAATGGCAGAACACAATATTCGTACCAAACATACCTTCCGACAACTTTCTTATTTTGTTAAACCTTATAGGGGTACTTTTGTAGCGGTAGCACTCTTTGCGGTGCTATCGTCTATCTTCTCTACAGCTCAGCCTTACCTTATCAAAGTTGCTATTGATAGCTATATCACTCCCAAAAACTATGATGGGTTAGTACTCATTACCTACGTTTTGGTGGGGCTACTATTGGCTGAGGTACTAATGCAATTCCTCTTTTCATACTTCTCTAACTGGTTGGGACAGACAGTAATACGCGACATCCGCCAGCGCCTGTTCGACCACTTGCTATGGGCAAAGATGCGCTATTTCGATAAGTCGTCTATAGGGGTGCTCGTTACTCGTGCCGTAAACGATATGGAGCGTATAGGCGAGATATTTAGTTCAGGACTCTTCGAGATGGCAAGCGACCTGCTCAAAATGTTGGTCATTACCATAGTAATGTTTGTAATCGACTGGAAATTAGCCCTTATCAGCTATGCTACTATGCCGTTGATACTCTATTTTACCCGTTGGTTTCAGCGCTCTATGAAGGCCGCTTTTGTTGAAGTCCGTCACCAGGTAGCTAACCTCAATTCTTTTGTGCAAGAGCGTATCTCGGGCATTAAGGTATTGCAGTTGTTTGCTCAAGAGAAAGAAGAACTCGACCGTTTCAAAAAGATAAACGAAAAGCACAAACAAGCGTGGCTGAAAACCATTTGGTATAACTCTATTTTCTTCCCTATTGGCGATTTGGGTATCTCTATTACCATTGCGCTCATCGTCTGGTTTGGCGGTAGAGAGTTGGTAAATAATAGCGTGTACGACTTAGGGAATATCTTCCTATTCATTCAGCTCTCACAACAACTTTTCCGCCCGCTCAGACATATAGCCGATAAGTTTAACGCCCTACAGATGGGGGTCATCGCTTCAGAACGTGTGTTTGCTATCCTCGATACCGATGCCGATACCGAAAAACAAGGTACGAAAGAACTTACTCAGGTAAAGAACTCTATCCGTTTTGAAAATGTTCATTTTGAATATATAGCTGGTGAAGAGATTTTGCACGGAATTACTTTTGAAGTAAAACATGGCGAGACAGTAGCGATAGTAGGGGCTACGGGGGCTGGTAAAACTACTATTACCAACCTGCTGAATCGTTTCTACGACCTTACCGCAGGGGCTATTTATATAGATGACGTCAATATCAACACCTTCACCCTTACCTCTTTGCGCAAACATATAGCTACCGTGCTACAAGATGTATTCCTCTTTGCTGATAGTATTTACAACAATATCACGCTGCGTAATCCCGATATTACTCGCCAGCAGGTCGTTGAGGCAGCTAAGCGCATAGGCGTACACGACTTCCTGATGCAGCTGCCCGAAGGCTATGATTATAATGTTAAGGAACGCGGTACGATGCTCTCAGCAGGGCAACGACAGCTTATTGCTTTCTTACGTGCTTATGTGCATAGTCCGGAAATACTTATCTTAGACGAGGCTACCTCATCAGTCGATTCGCACTCCGAACAGCTGATACAAGAGGCTACCGAAAAGATAACCGAAGGGCGCACTTCTATCATCATAGCCCACCGACTTACTACGGTCAAAAAGGCAGATAAGATAATCGTACTCGATAAAGGTAATATCGTAGAGATAGGCACTCACGACGAGCTGCTACAAATAGAGAACGGCTACTACCGCAACCTATACGAAGTACAGTTTTTATAAAGACGAAAAATGAAAGACGAGAGTGTGTTGCTCTCGTCTTTCATTTTTCGTCTTTATTTTTTAGCAATAGCGCACTTCAACGCTAACACACTGCCCAAATGCACTCCTTCGTGCGAAATATTGAAGTAAATAGCCTCATCAATATTGGTCAAAGGGTATTCTATGCCTGTCAGGTAGTGGTTATAGTGCTTAAATATCCCTTTAGCGTAGTCAGCTTCCAGATGGTCAAGAGTGCTGAACATTAGGCTGCGCACTTCCTCTATCTCGGTAGCGGTAGGGATATGCCCATCAGGCACAGTGCCTTTGCGGTACTTCGCTATAAAATCATCGCTTAGGTAAGTCGGCAGGTCGCTATTAGCATAGCAATACAGCTGCTGGGTTACCACACAGTGGGCGATATTCCACAATATGTTGTTCTTAAAACCCGCTGGTATAGTGGCGAGCTCTTCAGGCGTGAAGCTGTTCAGCAACTTTAACTGACGCTCACGCAATTTTCGGTACAAAGCAAATACTTCTTTCATATCCTTAAAAATCAAAGTCAAAATCGTTTAGTTCTTCTAATTTGCTGGTTTCTGTTTCGTTCAGCACCTCTTGTAGGCGTTCAGCGGTAGCCTCTTTACCAGTACCCCAAAGGTCACCCAATAGTTCAGCTATACTGTTTTTTTGGTTAGGCTCAAAATCAGCAAAGGCGCGACGCAAGAAGACTACTGACCGCAAAAACTGTTCTTCGTCTAACTGACGTACATAGTTGTCTAACTCCTGCCATATAATGGTGCGCGATAGTAGCGCGTAGCGGTTGCGCCCCGAAAAACCTTCAAACCATGCCGCTCCTAAATCAGCAGGAACGCCAGCAGAAAGCCGCCGCGATACCTCCCGACTGCACTCCTCTTCGGTAGCCAAATTGTGCTCTAACAGAACAGCAAAAGCCACGCCTGATAGCTTGCTATTCAGGTCATCTCGCCACGCCACGTGCGCTACCTCTTTGTGCCACGTTTCTACATCTACCAGCTCGTATTGTTGCTCACTTATGTACTCCATAGCGTTGATAGCCGGCACTATAGTGTTGGCAGCTTTGTCATCGCAAGCAGCCGCATCAGTCAGCAAGAGGGCAGCGCGCAAAAAGAGCTGTTGCAGTATAGGC
Organism: Capnocytophaga sp. oral taxon 329 str. F0087; assembly: GCF_000213295.2. NCBI lineage: Bacteria > Pseudomonadati > Bacteroidota > Flavobacteriia > Flavobacteriales > Flavobacteriaceae > Capnocytophaga > Capnocytophaga sp. oral taxon 329. The sequence continues at coordinate 173 of NZ_KN390035.1, read as the reverse complement.
TTCAGCGGTTCGAGGTTGAACTGTCTTAGGTCGCCGTATTGTATGAGCACCGATAGCTCTTGCGCAGCCATAGCCGTTTCCACAAAGCTATTAGTGTCTACTAATAGCCGTTGGAGAGTACTTAGTGCGTTGCTGAAAATATCCGTGAGCCTACACTCGCAGGCTTTGCGTAT
>NZ_KN390034.1:8213-16380 GCF_000213295.2 Capnocytophaga sp. oral taxon 329 str. F0087 | reverse complement strand
CCCATAATGGTAGATTTTTTAATAAGAGCTAAGTTATCTTGGTATTTGGCTGTTCCAATATCTTGCCATTGTGTTAGAGACAATAGTTGAAATCCATCCATAAAAGAAAAGTTTGCAGGACTTTTTTCTATTTCAGTACCTACAGTTTTACTTTGGATGGTAGGGGTGTCACTTAGCACTTTAAATGTTCCTATATGAGGGCCGAATTTCACCTTGGCTCCATTAATAACAAAAAGTTGGTCATCTTGAGCTTTATCTTCTTTTTCTTGCTCTTCTTCAATAGCTTCCATTCTTTTTTGGTTATGCTGAAGTACAACTTGAGAAGTTCGTTCCTCTTGTTGTTTTGAAGTTGCTTTACCTATGGTAATAATTTCAGCCTCTTCATGCTCTTTTTCTTGACGCTTTTTATTATTCTTCTCTAAGTTTTCTATGTATTTTTCTTGTTTATTTCCAAAGAACCAAGCCATAACAATGAGTATTTTAAATTTGTGTTGTTATTTATTTCATTTACAATAGATTCTATAAGAATACTATTTCTATATTCAAGTAGGTCTTCACCTTTGTAAATTACTTTGTTTTCCTCTTTGGGATGTCCATTAAAAAGTAATCCTAACATATTATTTTGATTAAGGAAAGCAATAAAACTTTGTTCATTCTCTAATAGGTTAGTAATAGAAGTGCAATAGTTCTCTATTTCATAACCTTTATGAATGGTAGTAATAGATAGTTGTATCTTTTTCCATTTGATTTTAATAGCAGAAAGATTGAATACTTTAGCTATTCTATTTTTTTCACTGATACTTACTTCTAAATAATTGAAAGTAGAGGCTATTTTTCGCAATAAAGTATTTATTGTATTTTCTTCAGGAAATAGATACTTTATAGTCATTATTTGATAATAAGCTAAATTTGCTTTTTTACCTAAATACCAAATCTCTATAAGACGTTTATAAGTATCCTCTTGAGCATAAGGTGTAGTATAATCCTTAGTTACAACACTTTCTATGAGATATTTTTCATTTTTCATCTCTAATATTCTTTGCGTTTTCTATCAGAAGTTGGTTGCATACCAAACCAATCTCTATTAGCTGACCAATGGAGATACTTATTACGCAGTATTCTTAAAATTTTTTGTTCTTCAAATACCGAATTTCTACTATAAATTTCTAGATTTATTTCTCTTTCTCCTTCTCTTGTTTGTTTTTCTGGGGGGAAGTATATATTTTTGTCAAATCTATCTCTTACAACTAATCTTTCCTCCTTCTGTTCTTTCCCTCCCCTTTTTTCTTTTTTAGACATTTCTTTTAAAGCACGTTGTGTTCTTTCCATAAGAACCTCATCCCTTATTTGGTTATATTTATTTTCAATTTCACAATCTGGAATAAATCTCCACTCTTTTTCTTCTTCTGATCTTTCCTCTTCTTTTTTATTTTCATCTCTAAAGACATATTTTCTCAAACGTTCTTTAACTTTTATAAGTATTTCATCTTGAGGGTCAGAAATAGGATAATCGGTAACAATATTTCTACTAATTACATTTGCGTAGCTATCCCCTAAAATATCATTGAAAAACTGCTGCATAAAATGTAGAGGAATATAACTATATTCTTTTCGTAAAAAACGTGTACCTGAAAGTTTATAATACATCTTGTCAAAACTTTGATCCAATTGCTCTTCCTTATACCAGTGTTCTGAAATAAGATATTGTTGGAATAGGTCTAAGTATATATGATTAATAATATTAGTAATATCATAATCAATTTCTATTTCATCAACATATTCAGTAGTTGTTTCATAAGCACCTCCTATATCGCAATGGACTCCAGGAAAAGTTTTTTCTATACAATTTTCTACACGCATTTTTGTTAAAGCAAAGTTTTCGCGATGTTCATTCATAGCTGTAAAATGAACTGCTTTCTGGAATTTACCCAAATTATTAAGTTGTAGTTGTTCTACATCATCTTTAAAAAAACTTTCACTACTATGTTGTATCCCTTTATCAAGTAAGTCAAGTCCGCTTATATTTCCAAATTCTTCATAGGAAGAAACAGTGTCATAAATCCCTACAAATCGTATCTCTAACCTTATCCTATCTAATACTTCAGGAGATACCTTATCTTTTAATAGGTAATATCCTAAGTAGCCATATTTAGGCCATTTATCTTCTTCAAAGAAATCTATATTTACTCTTACCTTATCCTTATCATAATAAAAATAAGCATACTCATTGTAACCATAACGATTACCTTCATTATATAGTCTTCTCCCTGTTCTTTCAAATTTTTTATCTATCTTGGTGTCTTCTTCTCTTTTATTAAAAACATTTACTTCATAGAGAAAATTACGTGCTGCTGTTGCCCCACGACTAAAACCAAACACATCTAAGGTAACCTTGATAACCTCATCTGTGTCTTCAGGTAATTTCTCTTTAATTTTCTTTGCTAATTCTTCACAACCTCTACGTACTTTCCCTCTAACACCTGTATCACCTGAACCAAACTGAAAACCTACACTTATATCTTTTTGCTTATCAAGTGTACCAATACCTTCTATATAGATACGATAATTTCTATTACAACAATTCCACATACGAGCCACATTGGTATAATCATTCATTAGACTGTTATCAACTCCTTGTTTATCAGCCAACGATCTCTTATCGGCATTGTAATAACCAACAATTTCTTTTGATATTTCAAGACTTTTTAAACCTGTTTGAGCTTCTTTCTCAAGTGCTTGTTCTAATGACTTGATATCTTTAAAAACCAATCCTAAATAACTTTTGTCAGTATCTGTAAGTTCATCATTTTCAAAACGTTCTCTTCTTTTTCTTATTAACTCTTCTTTTTGCGTCACTATATTAACATTATCAGAAGGAAGAATTATAAGATCTTCTCGATTGAGCATTTTTAGGCGCAAATCAGTATTATTTTTATTGTTAAGAGTACCATCAAAAAACAATCCAAACTCTAAATGAATTGTTCCAGAGTTAGTTTCTTGGTAAGTTCCTGAGTTGTATACAAATGTTTGTGCCATAGCTTATTTATATTTTAGTCTAAGGGGGTGGGAGTTATAATATTCCTATCGGAAAGTTTATAAAATTTTAATTCTTTAGATTCTAAGAAAGTTTGTTTGCCATTGTCTCCTATCAATTGAAAGGTGAGGTAATCATTGTCACGATTTACGCGAATATCTAAGTGTGCAGTTACTTTATCGGCTTCTTCTCCAAAGACTTTTTGATAAGCAGCTACTACTGCTTCCCAATCAAACCAAATTTTTGCTAAATATTTTTGCCCGCTTTCAGCTTTATACCAAATCACTAATTCTTTAAACAAGGGACGTTTTTGAATAGGTTCTTCTAAATAGAAGAAACCTTCTTTACCCATATAGGAATTAAAATCAGTATACAAGGTAGTTCCAGTCTCTCCATTCCAATATCTTGCCCTAACATCACCTATTTTTCCATTGGGAATTTCATAGACAGAGAACCATTGGTACTGATGGTTTCTATAACTATCCCATAAGCCAAAGGGGATAGGTTTGTTTTTATTAGCTTCGCGTACTGCTTTAGGGATAGCCAAATCGCTATTTAAAGTTTCTTCTCTGTCTTCTTTACTAAATATGAGTCTTTGGTGACTATCTAACCCAGGAGGCTCTTTCAAATCTATTTTTTCGGCTTGGTATCTTCCTATTTCAGTAATTTTTTTATAGCCTCTACCTACCCATAGCACTACTACACCCCCAGGGGCTATGCCTACCACTACTGTATCATAAGTAGAGTGATCTACTTCTCCATTAGGGAATCTTTCTTTATAGCCTTCTCTAAAGAGTTTTTCTATTTTTTCGTAATCAATAGCTGTCTTGAGCCTATAAAAACAATCTTCTTTATACGACAGCCATACCATATCTACACTTGCAGGCAAGTATCCCATTGAGTGGCTTTCATAGCCAAATGCATTCCCCCAATCAGGTTCTTCTTTTTCAGTATAAAAATCTCCTGCGATAGGCATTCCTCCTACCATAGCAGCATAAAACCGTATAGGGTAACCTATAGGGGTATTTACCGCTACACCCCAATCATATTGTGGTTTGTTCATATTCTTATTATTGCTATTATGGTTTTGACAGCTAGCAAGCTGCAGGGTTAAGAGTAAAAATAATAATATTTTTTTCATAATTATCCTTTATTGACCATAGCGTCTATCTTACCTAATACCTTAGAAACACCCGCACTCTGTATGGTAATATTTCCTTTCTTTGCTGTATGGGTAGTCTCTGCTGTGTTTTCTACTAAATTACCTTCAATATCTATTGTTTTAGCTCCTTGTACTGTCTGCTTATAGTCCTTAGATTTAAAACTATGATTATTAACAATTTCTACACTATTGTTATTTTGTACTGTAGTGAACATATCATTTCCTACTTCCATAATACAATTAGTTCCCGCTTTGATATTTACATTTTCTCCCGCTGTAAAACTAATATTCTTAGGAGCACTTACATTGATATTTCCTTGTCCGTCCATTAGGTAAGTATTACCACTAGGGTCTTCTATAAATACACTACCTTCTCCATCATTGAGAATGATTTTAGTACCTGAACGAGTATGTATCACTTTCTTGTCATTGCCTGAGGTATGGTATTTACTAAACTCCTTACCGTTGTAATTAGCACCTATTACGAACGGACGTTCAGCATTCTGATCTTCAAAATCAACCAATACTTCTTCTCCTATTTCGGGGATGAAGTAAAAGCCTTTGTCAGCCCCTGCGTAGGGTTGTACCACACGTATCCAAGGGGTTTTTGTTTGGTGTTTCTCCTGCCAAATGAATTGCACTCGTACACGACCTAAGCCTTTAGGGTCGTTGTTATCGGTAACTCTGGCTATTTGTTGTTCTGCTCTCGGAAGGGCTTCTTCATCGTAATAGTAAGCAATATATACATCGGGAATAGCAATGAACTCATTGTAATACTCATCGCCTGATTGATAGTGTTTAATATCGATCACTCGATAAGTTTCCATAGGTTTTCTATTGATATCTCTGAGCTTTACAAAACCTCCTATACGCACCTTAGGGTTACGGCTTCTTCCCCTCACTTGCATCAATTGTTCACGACTTTCTTTCTCTCTGCGAACCACATCTTTTAAGTAATCTCCTCTAAATTGTTCAGGAATGGCAACATAAGGCATCTTAGGTATTTTGGTAAACACTTTATTAGAGGCTTTAATAGCAGCAAATTGAAAAGGGTTTACTTTGTTTTGTACTCGTACCTCCTGTGTCTCTTTTTGTTCTGTACTCGCTGTTTCTGCATCATAAGATAGATAAGTGAAATTTTGAGGTTTGATCATTAGCTCAAACTCTACATCTATCATATCATCTCCTTCAAAAAGCTCTATTGTGTTCTGTGCTTCATTGCTAAAAATAAGTTGTGTACCATTGTAGTAAAAGAACTCTCCATAACGGCGTGCTAACCTACTGATAAAACGATAATCGGATTCTTTGTACTGCACTGCATAAGGAATTTTATACTTGGTATTAATCATTCCCTCAGTATTTACCTTTGCTTCTTGTGGATACTCTGTAGTTGCTTCTGCAATGATTTCAGAGAGTGTTTTATTGTCATACGATTGACAGTCTTTCCCATTTTCTAAAATGATACTTGGTGCAAAACCTGAAATGTATAATTTCCCGTGTCCTCCTCCTTCGTCTTTTCGGTTGCGAATATTGGCTATAATCCCTTTAAATGATTGTACAATACTTCCGTGATGGTGGAAATGAATAGTAATATTTTCTCCCAAAAGGTCTTTTGAGTTTTTCATTACTTGCCCAGTAAAAGAATCTATGGCAGTATCATTGACCACAATAGTAAACTCATCATGGGCATTGGTATGCTGTGAAAGCTGTAAAGAAAAAGTAGCTCTATCTAAAAATCCTTTCCCATTGAGGGAAAGGGTAATCATCACCACTGGATTTTCTTTATCTTTTAGAAAATCTTGAAAGTTCTTTACCAAAGCAAATTTTGCAAAGGTTGCAGGGTCGTTTACACGACCTGAAACTGATGAGGTATCATTATTCATAAGATTCTTTTTTTAACTGATGAAATTCAAAAACACAAACTTAAATATCCATTTTCCACTGCTTATTATGGGTAACGCCGTTTATACTTATCTGTTGTGCTGATATAACAAGTTCCATTTGTAAAGGTTCAGTGCTATTGGCATTAAAGTCTTCAGTAAAACTTATACAGAAAGCTTTTTTAAAGGTAAGTTCTTGCAATTTACTCATAGCATCACGGCGATAGTAAATAATCTTACCATCTTTTGTTTCACTAACACTATTCATCCATTTGAACAAGTCAGGTTCTCCTGTACTTTCCAAACGAATGAAAATCTCTCCTCCTCTTGGCATTCCTTTAGGGAGTCCAGTTGGATCCACATTTTGAGAGAAGTTATACCTACAAGCCAATACATTGTAGGTTTTTCCGTCTAATTCTAATCTGACTTTGAAAGACATATCTATATTTTTTAGAAATTATACTTTTGTTTTATTCTCGTCTGTTTTAAGCAAAAAAGGGTAACTCCCTCAGAGAGCTACCCTTTTTCTTAATTTTTACACCCACTCATTTTCGTAGGCTCCTGTACCCATTTCTAACTTCCTCGCAGAAATAGTAAAGGATTCCGTCAGGGGTTTCTCTCCTGAGGCATCAAAATGCTCTCGATGTTTTACGAGGTAAGCCTCAGTGAATTTCAATTCTTTTAGGGTAGCTTCACTATCTCTTTTTAAGAAAGTAATACTACCATCTTTACGTTCAAAAGAATTGGTCATCCACTCGAAGAAGTCAGCTTCTCCTGTACTTTCCACTACTACATCAATTTTTCCACCACGTGTAACGGTGGAAGGACGACCTGTCGCATCTGTTTCTTGAAACAGTGCATAACTTACACTAAGAATATTGTATTCTTTGCCTGCTACTTTTAGTTTTGCCTTAAATGACATACACTTAAATTTTAAAAATTAGAAAAAACATTTAAAAACCAAAGGAGATTACACCCATTCATTAACGTGTTTGGCTGTACCCATTTCTATCTCTTTTGCAGAGAGCGTAAAGGTTTCTGTCAGAGGATTGTCTCCTGCTGCATCGAAATCTTCTTTGTACTTTACAATGTAAGCTTCTTTAAATTTAAGCTCTTTTAAAGTAGCCTCACTGTCTCTTTTGAGGAAGATGATGCTTCCGTCCTTGCGTTCGAAAGAGTTAGTCATCCACTCAAAAAGGTCGGTATCACCTGTGCTTTCCACAGTGATCGTAATTTTGCCACCTCTGGTAACCGATGAGGGTCTACCTGTAGCGTCAGTCTCCTGTAACATTCCGAAATCAACCGAAATGATGTTGCGCTCTTTTCCCGCAACGTTTAATTTAGATTTAAAAGACATGTTTAAAATAATTTAAAAATTTAATAACTCAATAATACCAATTATGGAAATATATATAAAATGTCTCCAAAACCTTATGTTGAAATTCTGAACCTTCTTATATTATTATACACTTTTTAAGGTTAGAAATTCCTCATAAGATAGGTACTTTACTTTTGTTCGTATTCAGTATCCCACTCATTAGCATCAGTTCCCTTATGACCATCCATTTTAATAAGGAAGTTTTTAGCTGGGAAATAAGGCTTCATATGAATGTCTAAATAGATTCTATCTTTTTGTTTAGGGTCTTGCTCAAACCTTCTTATCTCAAAATTTTCAATAAGGTTTTTAGGTCCGGTGATGCTATCCAAGAATTGCACGATTTGGTTCATAATGTCCTTACGGGTTACCGCTGTGAAATTCTCAAAAGCTCTACGGTTAAGGAAATCCATTAGCACTTTAGTTACATAGTCAAACACACGTACTACTGAATAGGTTTGCAATCCCAAGTTATCTCCGTTGAACAAGGTCTTTCCTGAGAAAGCCATTACTTTTCCGTACTCATTGACCATAGGAATAAGCCCTAAGTTTTCCAAGTTAGCGATTTCGCTCTTCTTTAAGTCGAAACGAACCCCATCTACTTCATTGATACCTCCAAATTTCTTACCAGCAGTCACCTGAGACATCAAAGTCTTGTAGATTTTTCCAGCTAATGCAGCAGAAGGAGGAATAAAAAGATCTTCGTGCTCTCCTAT
>NZ_KN390034.1:3443-7414 GCF_000213295.2 Capnocytophaga sp. oral taxon 329 str. F0087 | reverse complement strand
CCTATTTCATTAAAGCGACCTCTACCTACTAACCAGTTGCAGGTCATCAGTACGTTAGCACGATATACATCACCACCCGTAAGGTGCGCTTCATCAAACATCTCCATTACATCATCTGGCTCATCTAAGTGCTCAAAGTCTGTAACGAGCATCACTTTGTTTTCGTGTGCGATTTTAGCCCATTTTTCAACTACTTTGTTAGAACCTAAGTAACCAGGAATTACTAACAATCCATAGTTGTTTTTAAGGTCTAAGCGGTCGTAGTTATCTGAAAGTTCGGCGTGTATAGTATCAATAAAGCGTGTATTATCAAGGTCTTTAAGTTGTTCTAAAGAAGCATTGATAATTGTGATATTCTTAATCTTATCTTCTTCTGTATTCTTGTAGAACAAAGCAATAGTGCGATAGTTGGCTTCCAATTCACGAGTAGCTTCTACAGCATTGTACAAGTTCTTAGAAAGAAGCTCTTCAGCAGATTTTTGTTGGTCTTCACAATGAGAGACCATTTCCACTAACGAATCACTTTGTTTTAATACATTAGCCCAAAGTTCTAAAGTCTTCTTTAAAGTATCTCTTTCCTTTTGCTTATTGCTTTCAGTAAGAAATATTTTTCGGCGTGCTTTTCTTTCAGGATTAACGTTTTGTACGTTCTCTATGGATGCTTCTAATAAGTCAAAACCTCCATAGCGTACCAATTTGTCCAATGATTTCTCCAGAGAAACTAGAGACTTCTTAATAGACTGTACTGAGTTGTCTTGCTCTTGTGAGCTAACATTTGCTGGTTTTATTTCATTTGCCATTGTTCAAATACTTTTTGTTAGAAATGATTAATTCAGCTCAGCAATAAGAGCTTCCAAGGTATCTTGCAATGCTTTTTTAGCGTCTGGGTCTTCTAAGGCAGCTTTAAGAAGTTTGTTTGTCTTTAGCTGTTTGATGATCTTTTGGTATTGATCTTTCTCTGTTGCCAAACCAGTAAGGAAAGCACTCTGTGCTGTAATTCCTTTTGTACCGAAATCGCCTAATCCTTTAAAGGCTAATTCTTCCACTTTAGTAGCTCCTTCACCATCTTCAAAATTTACTTTTAAAGTAGGTTTGAAATGCTCAAATACTTTGTCTATAGTATTGAGACCCTCAACCAACTCAGGTTTCACAGGATCTTCTGCACTGAGTTTTTGAGCTACCAAGGTACGATTAGGAGCTATCTCTAAGATAGCTTCACTTGCGTCTATAGGCACTTCATTGCCTCCTATTCCTTTATTTGTTAGCATAGTGCTTTTGTATTAGGATGTTAAACTTATTAAGTACGTTGAAAAGCAATATTTTGTAACTTTTCTGCACAAATATAAAACTTTTAAATGAGACCACCAAACTTTTTTCAAAGAATTTTTCAAATTATTTTCATTTAAAATTTTATTAGACTGATAATCAAGTAAATAAAATAAATATTTTTTTTGAAATGTTTTTTGCTTTATCTCCTGAAAGTTGATTTTATCCCTTGAGTTTTCTATTTCTACTTTGTCAAAAATTGCTGTATTTCTGTTAGTTACCTCTCAAAAATTCGATAAGGATAGATATTTGCAGAGGCTTTTTCTAACTTAATCAAAAAGCTATCTTTTAGGTATTCCCATTCTGTTTCATTTACTTCTACCTCTTTGTTTTTAATGAGGAAAATATCAATAGTCCTTTTAAATCCTCCTTTGAGAGAAACTTCTTTTTTAGTTCCTTTATGTACCTCTAATCCTTTGATAGTGTGTTTGAAATGGCTCTTTGCGAAGGCTTTTACATCGGCAATAGTTACAATTCTGCCACGTGAGAGCAGAGCACTGCGATATTCTAAAATCTTATCGGCTGTGGTAAGCCCTCGTCTGCCTCCCAAAGAGGGTCTTACAGTGATAGCTTTATTGATAGCTGTTTTGTTTTCACTATCACAAACTAATGAAATACCTGTTTTAATATCATTTCCTTCTTCTCCTGCTGTATGCCAATAGGAAATGGTAAAGTTAATATCCATTTCCTTATTGTTAGAAGAGAATATCAAAAATGGGCTTGTATTTAATGATAAATTCTTCTCTTTTATATTTTGGTAAATAGAAGCTAAATTTTGTCCTATCTGTTTGAGTTCCTCTTCAATGGCAAAATCATTTCCTATTGCTGAAAATGAAGCTGTTTCATCTCGAATGAGTCCTAAGAGATGTTGCAGGTGTTCTAAAGCATTCCTTTCATCAAATCGAGCAACACCTCCTCTTCTTAGTACTATTGAGATATTATCATCTGATAAATAATTCTTTACATCATATCTTTTCTTATAATTATCTGATATATAATCTATATCCAAGAATGAATCTTCTCCAAGTATAGGGTAGATTGTAAGTTGTCCTTTGATACGGGTACTATCTTCTGTATGACGTACATTCACAGCAGGAACACAGTTCAGAGCAATACGTACATTCTCTAAAACTTTAGGCGTAACAACTTCATAGAATTTGAATTGCAACCAAATAATATCTTTTTCATTGGTAATTCGTCCATTAAGAAAGTAAGATGCTAAGAAGGAATTTGAATTTGTGCTATCTTCCTTTTCAGGATAGATACTCCCTTTTAAAGTAAAGAAATTTCCTTGGTAAAATTGATTAATTTCATTGTAAATAGCATCTATACCTGTATAGTTCTTAGCAATTATATTTTCATATTCAACATTATTAGTAGGCACATTGTATCCTTCTACTAATTCATATTCCTTCCCTCCTGAAAAAACTTTTATTTGTTGTAGGTAATAAGTAAAAAATTCTTTTTGTTCTTTGTCGTTTATGTCTATATAGAAACACAAATCTTCTAACTTTTCTACTTCAGGAGCGTGCAATCCCACCCAAAACTCCCCTAACGGAAGTTGCCTTTCTAACTGAATTATTTCTTCCTGATAAAAGAAACTTTCTTGCTGTAGTACCTTATTACCATATATTAAGTATCTTACTTGAGCTGTAGTAAGTTTCATTTCTAAGGTAGGACTAAAATAAATATCTTTTGTTTTTACCTCAGTTGGGTCATATAAATTTTGAGTTTTCTTAGCTGCTTTGAAATGGTTATAGCGAGAAAGTTGTACGTTATTCTCTACAGGAGTGAGCTGTAAAAGAGTTTGAGCAGGAACTACTCCTATTATTTGATCAGGAAAGATGATTTCAAGAATTCTATCTGTAATTCTTGTACGTGATTTTTCTTGCTCAAAACGTAACTTTTCAAGTTCAGAAGCGCAAGCCGAAAGGAGGAGTTCCAAGATAGGGTCAAAAGCGTTCTCAGATTCCAATTCACTATACCCCCACATCCGTGAAGCTCTCTTAATCATTCTATTTTTTATCTGTTCCTGTTTCATTGTTATATTTTATTGTTTATTAGTAAGATAAAGGACTTACAAAAAAGAAAAAATCATATACAAAAGGACGATTAGTTTCTAAAACAATAGCTCTTACGGAAACTAATATCTTTTTCTTCATTCGTTTTTTATGAGTATTCCCTAAGTCTTGCTCCGAGATGGTTACTTCAACATCTTGTAAGAAAATTCTTTTTTCGTGTTGTAAAATGCTATTTTTTAAACTTTTAGCAACAAAAACTTTTAGTTCATTATCACTTTTGAGAAGGTCAAAATCCGAGTCCCATAATTCACAGCCATACGTTTCATCAAATTTGCATTCCCCAAAACTAGTAGTCATTAGGGTGAAAATAGATTGGGAGATAGAGTCTTCCAAAGCTATTTTAGCAAGGTCTTGCTTTTTCATCAAGCCTTCAAAATCAATAGGGAGTTTGTAATATATTCCTTTCATAAAATTTGTCGTGAGTGTTTGATTATTCTACTTCGTCTTGCTCGTTATGTCCTTTATGGGTAACAGATATTTTACCTCCCACAGCACATTGGCAGGTACTTTTTTCGGTGAGGATTTTTAAATCGTTGATAGTATCTTTCTCAGCTGTTTGCTCCC
>NZ_KN390034.1:0-2988 GCF_000213295.2 Capnocytophaga sp. oral taxon 329 str. F0087 | reverse complement strand
GTTTGCTCCCATTTTATAGGAGCAGGCATACAAGGCAAGTAACCACTTGTGCTAGGCTTTAGTTTGCACTGACCAAAAGGCATTATATTCACATTGGCCTGTTTGTCTCCTTCAGTAGCAATAGGCTTGTCCTCAATAGTTACAAAATCCTGACTTGTTACAGTAAGATTGCTTTTGGCAGTACCTTGATTGCAACTGAGTTCTGCGGTATTGGTGATGATTTGTGGCATAATATCTTAACTAAATAGTTTTTCTAACCAACTTTTTTTCTTTATTTTTCTGAAGGTCTTGGTACTCTTCCTCACTTATTGATATGCTATTTTTTCTTTTACGTTTATTCTTTTTACTATTTTTCAAAGGAGGAAGTGTAGGCATTTCCTTAGCATTTTCATTATAACGTTCGTACTCTTCACGAGTGTACTTTCCTGTTTTGCAGTTAAATATATATTCGTAATAAGTATCTATCAATATATCTATTCTTTCTTTAAAAACGATAACAGCTACCTCTCTGTTATTATTTTTAAATTCAATATATAATTTATCCCAATCCCTATTTTTACCTGTGTAGAGATCAATAACGCCATCTTTATGCAATACCTCTAAAATAGCATTAAATGTCCATTTACCTAATTTTGCTTCTTCATTCACTTGAGTTTCTTTGCCATTCTCATCAAAGTAATGCCAAATACCTATTTTTACTTTTGTTTGCATACTTGCATATTTACCATAGGCTTTAGGGTTTCCATTTTCATAATAATCATAAAAATAATGATAATAGACAGGTAAGGGAGGTACTACAACATAAAAAACAGAACCATCACTCCCATTACAAGGACGAAAATAACTACCGTCTTTTAGCTTATAATATCCAGAATACTTGTTATCAGAAACCTTTTCAAAGTTTTTATACCTTGTATCCCATAGATTAAAATCAAATTTTTCAAACTTAATCGTATCTTTTAAAGAATTTTTGTTTTCTTGTGCCATCATATGATTTATTGTTAATACTACAATGTATAATAATATTTTCCTCATAAGAGATTTATTTTAATAAATAATGTTTTCGTATAGTTTCCCATTGCCATTTCCATAATTGAAAACGATTTATAGGACTTCGTGCGTTGCCAGATACAGGATCTTTTACTAAATGAGAATAGTCCATTATATTATCTGTAGCCATTGCTTCATACACATAATTAGTCCATTCTGTATAAGAAAAAGAATGTGGTAATGTCAAACCATGCAAACATTCGTGCGTTATTGTTTCTTCAGTATGTGTATTAAACATAATCCCATAGTGCTTATTTATTCCACTATATCCATTTCGATCTGTAGATGCTACATCTAAAAAATATAAAGTAAAACATTTTCTATACAAGTTAGGATGATCATTTCTAAATAAGGTCTCGAGATCTCTTTCTAATCCTTCTGTTTTTAACATAAATTCTGAATCAATATCATAGATACTCTTTTTAGAAGAGATGTCTATTCTTAGTTCTTTATTGTTAAGTACTGGATTAGTAGTCATTATATTGCTTACTTTAATTAATGCTTGACCTAATGTGTTTTTGAAAAAAGTCTCCCAATCAAGAGTAGGAACACCTCCATCTCTATCCACTTTCACAGATACCACCGCGACATCCAGTGTTTTTATTATTGGAGCTACCATTGTTATACAGCCTGCAAGATGCTCTGTTACCTCACCATTGGACTGCTTTTTAACAGCATATACCTTTATGTTCTTGTCCTTTGTGAAGTTTTCTTTATTCTTGCAACAGATCTTTATAGTCTCGATCTCTCTTGGATTATCTATCTTAACACGATCAATTCCTATGTTCTGATGTTCGCATTTTGTCAAATCAAAATTATCTATTTTGAAAAGTAAATAATCAGGTTTTTCTCCATTTAAAAATTTAATGTGTAAATCTATTTCTGCTGTATTAGTACCATAGTTCTCAGTGGCTGGAAATAAAGCAATATAGGATCTGTAATAGGAAAATATATTATATTTATCTTCTTCCACCCCATTTTGATTTGTTATTTCCTTTTGGGCAAAATTAAAGTGTTTAAAACTTTGGGCTAATTTTTCAAATGTATTATCACCTTTGTTATTTTTAGTTTCGTATTGAGGGTCTTGTTTGAAATTAAGGATGGTTTTTCCCAAAAACCTCTCTCTATACCATTTATTAGGGTCATCTATATAAAAATCTTTTAAACTTGATGCCTTTTGATTTTTTGGAATTATTGATTTTACCATTTTTTCATCACTATACTTATAGTATTTTCCAACCATATTTCTATAATCTACCTTATCAGTAATAAGTCCATTTTGTTCTCTAAGCCAATCAAATCCAAATTCACCTTTCCAAGTATCTTTAGGTCTGAAATATACTATTGTATTTGTTTCTGAAAAACTTTCTAATACTTCATAATTTTCTGCTTTATTACTATGTTCTGTTCCTCTTTCTCCCTTCACCTCAAGCAAGCCCTTAGAGTTCACTGTTGCCAACTCATCAGAGTGGATAAAGAGTTTTTCCAGCCCTGCCACATTGGTTTCTCGGGCTTCTATCTTGATTTGGTCATCAGAGTTGATAAGGGCTTTGCCAGCTTGGGTGTGGAAATAGTCGGCAATGAGTTGTTTCATAAATGGGGTGGTTACCAACATTTGTTGCAATACATTGAAGAAAGCTGTGTTGGCTACGTCCATCACTAAATTGTTGCCGGCACTAAGATTGAGGTCTTTACCTGCGCACAATGAGATACTCTCAGGCGCAGAAATCTCTATATTTTTGCCTTGGGTGTCAAACTTTAGAGTGTTGCCATTCTTGTCCGAAAGCAAAATACTTTCGTCTTCAGTGAAAATAAGTTTATGTCCGCTCCTTGTCTGTATCGCCTTGATATCATTGTTTTTGTTATGGAAAGGGCTGTATTCCTTGCCATTGTAATTAGATCCTAATACATAAGGACGTTCTGCATTTTGGCCTTCAA